>JBDSPX010000142.1:0-4504 GCA_039930065.1 Dokdonella sp. | reverse complement strand
TCGCCCTCGATGCGGATTGGCAACAGCCCAGCCTGACATTCCTGGATCAGCAGATCGTCGCGGGGTTGGGCAAATCCTGACAACAGCGCGACATGTGCACTGCCGATCGATGGATGCCCCGCGAACGCAATCTCGCGCGTTGGCGTGAAAATGCGCAGGCGGTAGCTGGCTTCATCGGTGGTTGGACGCAACAGAAACGTCGTTTCCACGATGTCCGTCCATTGCGCGAAATTCTGCATCGCGCGGTCGCTCCAGTCATCGGCACCGACCACAACACCCAGCGGATTGCCGCCACCGGGGCGACGCGTGAAGACATCAAGTTGAAAGAAGCGATGGGATGGCATGATTGCGCGGAAAGTTGGATTCGGGAGCGGAGGAAGTCTGGGCTGATCGCGTGCGCTTGAACCTGATCCGAAGCAGTCGCGATGACGCTCAAGCTTGCCACGTCTGCCATCGAACCGACATGCTGCGCGCGCTTGTTCTTTCCGAAACCATCGACCGGAACTCATATGATCACCGTTCACCACCTCAACAATTCCCGTTCGCAGCGCGTTCTCTGGCTGCTTGAGGAACTCGGCGCGGACTACAAGGTGATTCGCTATGAGCGGGATGCCAAGACCATGTTGGCACCGCCCGAGCTGCGCAAGGTGCACCCGCTCGGCAAATCTCCAGTGATCACCGAGGGCGATGTGACGGTCGCGGAATCCGGCGCCATCGTCGAGTATCTGGTCGATCGTCACGGCGATGGCAAGCTCAAACCGGCACACCGAACCGCCGAACAACTGCGCTACACCTATTGGCTGCACTACGCCGAAGGCTCCGCGATGACGCCGCTGCTGATGAGCCTGGTCTTCTCGCGCATTCCCACGCAGCCGATGCCATTTTTCGTCCGCCCAGTCGCCAAGGGTATCGCCACGAAGGTGCTGACCCATTTCATCGATCCACAACTCAAGCAGCATCGCGACTATCTCGAAAGTGAACTCAAGGATCGGGACTGGTTTGCCGGCAAGGATTTCAGCGCCGCAGATATCCAGTTGAGCTTTGTCGTCGAGGCGTTTTCAGCCCGTGGCGGACTCAGCCCAGACCAGCCGCGTTTGCAAGACTGGCTCGATCGCATTCACGCGCGACCCGCTTACCAGCGCGCCCTGGAGCGTGGTGGCCCTTACGAGCTGTTGCGCTAGGCATCCAGATGGTCGACCAAGTCGTCTAAGGGGAAAGGACAAGTGACCACGACCGATTTCTGGCCGGCCTTGGCTGCACCGTTGCTCAATGCCATTGCGCTTCTGCTGGCGCTGGGCTTTCGCCGAAACCGCGCCTTCATGGTGCTGGCAATCGTGTTTTGCGCTTCGCTGGGCTTGGCCGGATTTGGTTCGGCGTTGTTGTTCGAGCGCGGCATCGAGGCCTTTCGCATGTTCGCGCCATGCTTGTTGCTGGCGGCGGCAGCGATGCCCGAGCGTCGATTGCTGGCCCGGCGGAATCTTGTGCTGCTCAGTTTGCTTGGGCTTGCGGTCTGGCTGACGTTGTCTGCGCCTGCGCATATCTGGCCCGGTCTGCGTGATGCATTTCCACTCGGTTGGCTGCCTTGGCGCAGCGGTTCGATCGCCGCATCCATTGTGCTGATCGCAGCAGCCGTGTGCGTGGTGCGCTGGATTTTGCTGCGCGCGCCAATGGAGGCGGCGCTTGCTTGCATGCTCGTTCTTGTCGCCATCGCACTCTTGCCGGTGACGCGCATCGGTGGTGCGAGCGAGCTGGTGGCGATCTGCGGCGTGATTGCGGTCGCGGCAATCCTGTTTGCGTCGTACCGCATGGCGTTTGTCGACGGGCTGGCCGGATTGCCGAATCGGCGTGCGCTCGATGAGGAATTGGCGAGACTGTCGGGCGACTTCGCCCTGGCCATGGTCGATGTTGATCACTTCAAGAAATTCAACGACCAGCACGGCCACGCCGCCGGCGATCGTGCGCTGAAGGCCGTCGCGGATCAGTTGAAAATGACCCGTGGCGCGAATGCGTTCCGCTATGGTGGCGAGGAATTCTGCCTGCTGTTTACTGGCGCACGGGTTGGTCAGGCAAGCGAGGCCTGTGAGGATTTACGCAAGCGCGTCGCTGCGATGCGTGTTCGAATTCGCTCGAATACAGGTGGCAAGTCGAAGCAGACGGCGAAGCGCAAGGAGCCAACCGAAGTCAAGGTGACGGTGAGTGTTGGTCTGGCAGAGCGAGCGGAAGGCCTGCGCACGGCAGTCGAGGTGTTGAAGGCCGCTGACAAGGCCTTGTACGCGGCCAAAGCCAAGGGGCGCAATCGCGTCGTCTCGGATTGAAGCGAATCAGGTTCAGTCGAGTACGGCGATCGCAAGCTCACGGTCGTTGGCGCGCACCTGGCGACAATCGCCGCCGCCCATGTCGAAATCACGACAGACCTGCGGTCGCAGTTCGTAAATCGAACAACACATCCTGTCCCGATCCAATGCCGTGCACCAGCCATCATCGAGGCGACGCATGACATCCATGCCGTGCTCGTCCTGATCGATCAGATAAGCCGGCGTGGGGTCGTCGGACATCACGTAAACGGTCAAACGGCAGCACACCGCTTCGCAGCGACTGCACTGGATTGAAGGGTCGATGTCGCGTTCAGCGTGGTCGACGATGTCCGGATCGGATGGAGTCGTGTTCATGGTTGGGCGGCGAGTTTCTGCTACGAAGGTGTCTGTTTTGCTAGAATTGCCGCGGCGGACGCGTCGGCTCCGCTGGCGCGACGATGAAGAATCCTTGCACGATCTTCCATTTCGCACCGCTGCGCGCCTCAGTTTAGCGCGCCGCCCCTTCCAGAGTTCGACTTGACTGGTTGCAAAGCCGCTCAATCCGCGCGGGTGTTTCTGCTGTAGCGGCCCTGCCGGCTACAGGCTGACATCACGCTTCGAACCCTTGCCGACCACTCACAACCTTTTGGCGACTCCATGGCCCTGATTGAACTGCGCAAACTCGACTACAGCATCGGCGGGCCGCTCTTGCTCGATGGCATCGAATTCATTCTCGAACCGCGCGAGCGCGTGTGCGTGGTCGGGCGCAACGGTGCCGGCAAATCGACCTTGCTCAAGTTGATCGACCGCGAAATCAAGCCGGATGACGGCGAAGTGCGGGTGACGCCGGGCGTTGTCGTCGCACGGCTTGCGCAGGAAGTCCCGCAAGGCACCGCGGGCACGATCTTCGACGTCGTTGCCGAAGCGCTAGGCGAGGTCGGCAAGCTGTTGGCGCAATACCACCATCTGATCCATCACTTGGTCGATGACAGCGACATGCGCGCGCTGGCCGATGTGCAGGCGCGGATCGAAGCTGCGAATGGCTGGGATGTCGATCGTCGTGTCACCCAGGTATTGAGCAAGCTCGAACTGCCCGAAGACGAGGAATTTTCCGCTCAATCCGGCGGCATGAAGCGTCGCGTACTGCTTGCGCGCGCGCTCGTGCTTGAGCCCGACGTATTGTTGCTCGACGAACCGACCAACCATCTCGATATCGAGGCGATCGCCTGGCTCGAAGATTTCCTCAAGAACTTCGGCGGCAGCGTGGTCTTCATCACCCATGACCGTCGCTTCGTGCGCTCGCTGGCCACGCGCATCATCGAGATTGATCGCGGCAGCCTGACCAGCTGGCCTGGCGACTACGAGAACTATCTGCGACGCCGCGAGGAACGCTTGCACGCCGAGACACAGGCAAACGCGCTGTTCGACAAGAAGCTCGCGCAAGAGGAAGTGTGGATCCGCCAGGGCATCAAGGCTCGGCGGGTCCGCGATGAAGGCCGCGTGCGTCGCCTTGAAGCGATGCGCCGTGAACGCGGCGACCGACGCAACCAGACCGGCAATGTGCGCATGCAGGCTGGCGCTGCGCAAAACTCCGGACGCAAGGTGATCGAGGCGAAGGACATTTCCTACTCGATTCCGGGTCGCCTGCTGATCGGCGATTTCTCGACCACAATCATGCGTGGCGATCGCATCGGCTTGATCGGCCCGAATGGTTCGGGCAAGACCACCCTGATCCGTCTGCTGCTCGGCGACTTGCAGCCCGACGAGGGCGAAGTGCGCATCGGAACGCAGCTCGAGGTTGCCTATTTCGATCAGCACCGCACACAACTCCGCGAGGACATGAGTGCGCTCGACAATGTCGCCGACGGTCGTGAATTCATCGAGATCAACGGTTCGCGCAAACATGCGATCGGGTACTTGCAGGATTTCCTGTTCACCCCGGAGCGTGCGCGATCACCGATCTCCGCGCTGTCGGGCGGCGAGCGCAATCGACTGCTGCTGGCACGGCTATTTGCAAAACCGTCCAATCTGCTGGTCATGGATGAGCCGACCAACGATCTCGATGTCGAGACGCTTGAACTCCTCGAAGAGCTGCTGGCCGACTATGCCGGTACCTTGCTGCTGGTCTCGCATGATCGCGAGTTTCTCGACAATGTCGTCACCAGCACCTTGGCACTGGAAGGCGAGGGCAGGGTTGGCGAATACGTGGG
>JBDSPX010000141.1:0-6281 GCA_039930065.1 Dokdonella sp. | reverse complement strand
GCGCTCCGGTGGGTTCGATCTGTGATCGAACGCCTTTCGCGAGTTGGAGGAAAAGCGTCAGCGCGCAGCGCCGACCCGCAGAGAGCCGGCTTGCGCTTCGGTGGGTTCGATCTGTGATCGAACGCCTTTAGCGAGGTGGAAGAAAAGCGTCAGCGCGCAGCGCCGACCCACAAAAAGCCGGCTTGCGCTTCGGTGGGTTCGATCTGTGATCGAACGCCTTTTGCGAGCCGGAAGAAAAGCGTCAGCGCGCAGCGCCGACCCACAAAGAGCCAACTCACGACCTGCTTACGCAGACAGTGCATTGACATGCGCGATCGTCGATTCGCGCAGTGCCGTCAAGCTGTAACCGCCTTCGAGGGTGGATACGACGCGGCCGTCGGCGTGGTGGTCAGCGAGTGCGACGAGTTGCGCAGTCACCCACGCGTAATCGTCGGCATCAAGATTGAGGTTGGCCAGCGGGTCGAGTCGGTGCGCATCGAAACCGGCTGATATCAGCACCAATTGCGGAGCGAAATGCTCGAGTTCCGGAAGGATTCGCGTCTCGAACGCTTCGCGAAACTCCTTTGATCCAGCGCCTGCCGCCAATGGCACATGGACGAGATTATTGACGCCGCGCTGCAAAACCCCGCCGCTACCCGGATACAGCGGGGATTGATGGGTCGATGCATACATGACGCGCGCATCGGACTGGAAGATATCGGCCGTGCCGTTGCCGTGGTGGACATCGAAATCGATGATGGCCACGCGTTCGACGGCGTACTTCTCCAGAGCGTGTGCGGCGGCGACCGCAACGTTGTTGAACAGGCAGAAACCCATTGCGGTGTCGCGGGTTGCGTGGTGACCTGGCGGGCGCAGCGCACAGAACGCACGACGTTGTTCGCTGGCGAACACCAGGTCGACGGCCGCGCAGACTGCACCCGCTGCGCGTAACGCCGCTTGAAGCGAGCCTGGCGACATGGCTGTATCGGCATCAAGGTACACCTGTCCCTCGACGGGCGATGCAGCAAATACCGCATCGAGCATGCTCGCATCATGCACGCGTGCGAGCTGCTCGCGCGTCGCTCGCGGTGCGTCGATGCGCCGAGTCTCGGCGCAGCCGCTATCGTCCAGAGCGGCGAGTACTGCTTTGAGTCGCGATGGCGATTCCGGATGTGCGGGGCCAGGCTCGTGCTCGAGACAATCGGCGTGGGTGAAGACCGAGACGATCATGCCAGCCTTCCGATCAGCGCTTGACGCGCTCGTGCTGCCATAGAACCTCACCCTGTGCCGAGGCACGTGCGAGGACGCGTGCAATGACGAACAGCAGATCGGACAACCGATTCAGATACCGTGTGGCTTCACCGCGAACAGTCTCCTCACGCGACAACGCGATGACACCGCGCTCGGCACGTCGCGCAATCGTCCGGGCGAGATGACACTGCGCCGCTGCCATGCCGCCGCCAGGCAGGATGAATTCCTTGAGTACCGGCAGGTCTTCGTTGTAGCCGTCGAGTTCAATTTCGAGGCGTTCGATATCATTGTCGTGGACGAGCGCCATGCCCGGGATACACAGCTCGCCGCCGAGATTGAACAGCTCGTGCTGGATGCGCAGCAAGGTGTTGCGGACGGCATCCGGTACGTCGCAGGCGAGCACGATGCCGATCGCGCTATTCAACTCATCGACCGTGCCATAGGCGCCGACGCGCAAGGAATCCTTGCCGACGCGCGTGCCGTCGCCGAGGCCGGTGCTGCCATCGTCACCGGTACGCGTATAGATTTTTGAGAGTCGGTTACCCACGCTGAATGGATGACTGAGTCTGATTGTCGAGTGCGTGCAGCGAGCGTGTGCCGATCAGATGCAAGACGGTGGCGACTCCGACATACAGTCCACTGGTGCGCAGGTAGGGCAGATACCAGTCCGCCATGTTCTGCATCCAGCCACTCATGCTTGTCGATGCGACGCTGCTGCTTAGCCAGTAGAAGCTGCCGTTCGAGACGACAAAGCACACGCATTCGGCAATCACGAAGCTGGCGACGAGCAGGCCGAGCGAACGCAAGCCCAGCTCTTTGTGCTGGGCACGCAGCAGCATGCCGCCAAGCGACATCGCTCCGTATGCTGCAATCAGGAACCAGTAGCCCGGAGACACACAATAGTGGCTCCAGAAGTTGAGCCCCTGGCCGCTGATGACGAGGTAATCAACGAACACGGCGAGAGTCATCAAAGCTGGAAAAACCCAGCGTAACGAACCTCGCAAGTAGAAGCCTGCGACGAAGAATATGGCCCACGAGGCGTCTGGCAGCGCGCCGAAGTGATTGATGCGCGTCCCGGCCATGATCATGGCGAGTGCGACGAAAATACCCACGCGTTGTGGCTGCGACAGATTCATGTCAAGGATCCCGGAGAAAGCTGCAACCGCTATCTTAGCCGATGCGTGGAACCGAGGGGTTAGCCTGCATCACTCAATCTCGAATCGAGTCGCATTGATGCAACGCACTTCAAATTGCCCGTTCGCATAACGAACGCGTGAGACGCGTGCATGATCAATAGCTATGCTGAGCGCGCGCCCGGGCGGCAAGCCTAGCGCATGGCAGAGCACCGCTCGAATCGAGCCGGCATGAGCGATCGCGAGCACGCAATCGTCATTTTCGGTTGAGCTGAGAAGGGCGGCGAGCCATGCACCCGTGCGCCGCAGCACGTCGGCAAAGCTCTCGCCATCGGGCGCTTCCTGGATCACCCAGTTCTCGAGCCAATGCCGATATTGGCCGTGATCAGCCTGCATGATGTCGTTCCATTCGCAGCCGTTCCAGCGACCGAAATCAACTTCGCGCAGACGTGGGTCGGTCAGCGGCTCGATGGCGAATGCGGCGGCGAATATCTGGGCCGATTGCTGGGCACGACGCAAATCGCTGGAAAACAAGAACCTTGGGCCGGACCCATTCCACGTGGCCGCCAATTGCTGGATGTCAGTGAATCCACGTGTCGACAATGGCAGATCGGCCTGGCCCAGGCACTGCCCCGGCGTGGCATCGGTACAGCCATGACGAACAAGAATCAGGTCCATGCAACGGGGGGTTCAGAGGCAGTGATGGAAAGCCTACCATCGCCCATCGGACTTCGTCTGGCCATTCGAGCCCGCATCGCTGGATCTCGCAGAACATGGCAGGCATCCGGGCATGCTCGTCCAATCGACCTGAGGTAGTCTGCGCCAGTTGCTTCAATACGGAATTTGCGATCAGCGCGCACTACCTGCATGAACACCCTCACGATCGGCCTCCGGGTCGCTGCTGCAAGGAAACTGCAATGAAGCCGGTCTCTGCACCCATGAGCAGTCGTCAGCATCAATTCGAAGCCTTGGTTCGTGGTCATTCCACCGACCTGTACCGTTACGCCTACTGGCTCTGTGGTCAGGATGCGCTGGCCCAGGATCTGGTTCAGGACACGTTCCTTCGGGCTTGGCGCGCGCTCGACAAGCTGCGTGAAGTCGGAGCGGTCAAGGCGTGGCTGATTACCATCCTGCGTCGTGAGCATGCGCGCCTGTTCGAGCGCAAGGCGATGCCTTCGGATGACATCGACGATCTCGACTTGCCAGATCCACAGGCGACACCCGAGCGGCGTACCGAAGAATCCGCACTGCGACAGGCGATGGCGAAACTTGATCCGAAGTACCGCGAACCTTTGGTCCTGCAGGTGCTCGGCGGATTTACCTGTGCCGAGATTGCCGAACAACTCGGCCTCGGTGAAGCGGCCGTGATGACCCAGTTGTTCAGGGCACGACAAAAATTGAAAGGGCAGCTCGGGTTTGAAGACCAGGCTGCCGAGGTGAGTGAGCTATGAACTGCCTGGAATTCCGTCGTCGGCTCGGCAGCGAGCCTGCCAGCAAGTTGAGTGCGTTTGTTGCGCATCGTGAAGAATGTGCTCATTGCGCGGCTGCCCAATTCCGCGCAGATGAATTCGAGGGACGAATCCATCGCGCGATCACGGTCCCTGCGCCGCTCAATCTGGCCGATCGCATCCTGCTCGCGCAAACGACCGAGACACGTCAAAGCGCGCGAAATCAGCGCCGCGGCTGGATCGCGTTTTCGATGGCCGCGGCTGCTTCGATCGTCGTCGCTTTCGTCGCCGTGCAACGACCGAGCCAGAATGTGCCGGCTCTTGCGGGCATGGTCTTCGAGCATCTGCAGAAACATGTGGTCAGCGCTGTCGACTCGGACACGGCGATACCGAAGCAGAGCGTGATCGAGGCGTTCGCCGAACGCGGAGTCAATCTCGCCGCGGTTCCGGACGGCATCAACTATGTGCACAAATGCCCCGCAGGCCCGTACGAGACCGTGCATATGGTCATGCCCGAGCACGGTGTCGCGGTCAGCGTGGTCTATGTCGTCGACAAATCTTCAACTCAGCGGCTCGATTTTTCGCATGACGGCATGCGCGGACGCGAGATTCCGCTGGGCAAGGGTTCGCTGGTCATGTGGGCAACTGCGAGTGAGGATTTCGACGCCATCGAGAGTTCGTGGAAATCGGTGATGGGTGAAAGCATTGCGCTCGAACCCGGGTCTGTTCCTGTTGTATCCGGCAGTCGGGAAGTCTTGTCGGGTTCGTCGGTGTATCGCGCAGCGTTTGCTGCTCCCTGAGTCGTTTTAATAGGTTACGTGCCGTCGGCTTGCATGCAAGCCGTTACGGGCGCCTGTAGCCCGAAATTATTTCTGCCACAAATGGAGGAGTTCTTATGAAAGCCATTGTTGCCGCGCTGATTGACTGGCCTGAACGCGTCGCCGCGCATCTGATCTGGCTGGGCCCGCTGGTTGCACGAATCACCGTCGGTTGGGTATTTCTGTGGGCCGGGTGGGGCAAGCTTGGTGCATTGCCGCAAGTCATCGAGAATTTCCGCGGTTGGGGCGTACCGAGCCCGGAGATACTTGCCCCATTTGTATCGGGCCTGGAGTTCGTCGGCGGCATCATGTTGCTGCTCGGTTTGTTCACCCGCATCTTTTCCGCGCCGCTGATCGTAGTAATGATTGTGGCGATCAAGTCGGCTTTCTGGGATCAGGTGGATTCCGTTGAGTACCTTCTGGGTCTGAGTGAGTTTGCCTATCTCGCAATCTTTCTCTGGTTGAGCACGGCGGGCCCCGGCGCGGTTTCGCTGGATCATCTGCTGCAGCGCCACTTTGGATCCAACCGACACTGAATTCCAAAAGGAGTAATCTTCAATCGATGAAAGGAAGCATATGGCGACAGGGTCTACTGTCCTGCGCGTTCGCCATAACGGTTGAATCGCGACGTGAACAAGCGCCGACAAGCGCTCAAAACCGCGCCTCGAAGCATGCACGGAATAATCGTCAAACCGCGTCAACACAATCACTCTTGGAGAACATCACAATGAATAATTTGAATGCTGGACTTTCCGGACTCAGCCTGGCCCTCGTTGCTGCAAGCATGGCCAGTTTTTCCGCGCCCGCCAGCGCTGCAGAAGCCGCTGCTAAGGCTGATGTAGGCCATTGTATGGGCGTCAATGCGTGCAAGGGTCACAACGGTTGCAAGACCGCTGCCAACGCCTGCAAAGGTCAGGGCGGCTGCAAGGGTCAGGGTTTCGTCGCCACCACAGCGAGTGCTTGCGCGGATCTCGGCGGCAAGATGGATGCCGGCGCAACGATGGCCAAGGCCGAGTCGGCTGACACGGTCAAGTGCTACGGCGCCAATGCTTGCAAGGGTCACAACGATTGCAAGACCGCCTCGAACGCCTGCAAGGGTCAGGGCGGTTGCAAGGGGCAGGGCTTCGTTGCGATTCAGGCCGGTACCTGTGCCGACGTTGGCGGCACCACCAAGTCGTAATGTCTGATCGCGCCTTTCCAGCGCGTGTGTCGACGCCCGAGGCGAAAGCTTCGGGCGCTCGGCCGTTTTACGGCTACGGGCTTGGCCTGCGAACTGAGCACTTCGATGCGGTGCTGGAAGAGAGACCCGCAGTCGATTGGTTTGAGATTATCTCGGAAAATTTCATGGTGGCGGGCGGCAAGCCACGCCACTATCTCGAAGCTATCCGTGCGCGCTATCCACTGGCGATGCACGGGGTTTCGCTGTCGATAGGCAGCACCGATCCGTTCAACTACCAATACCTGGCCGAGCTCAGGCAGCTCGCCCTCGATATTGAGCCAATCTGGATTTCCGATCATCTGTGCTGGACCGGGAACGGTGGCATCAACAGCCACGATTTGTTGCCATTGCCCTATACCGAAGAGGCGATTGCGCATGTCGCATCGCGAATTGAAGAAGTGCAGGAATTTCTTGGTCGCGAGATTCTCATCGA
>JBDSPX010000140.1:0-2516 GCA_039930065.1 Dokdonella sp. | reverse complement strand
CGAACACTCTCGGGCAAATCATCGAGTGCGGCGGTTTCGCCTTCCATCATGTGCGCATAGAACTCGGGCGGACGTCGCACGGTTTGGCAGGCGTTGTTGATGATGAAGTCGAGGCGCGGACGGGTCTTCAGCAACTCGTTGCAGAAGGCTTCGACGCTTGGGGTGTGGCGCAGGTCGAGACCGAAAATTTCCAGACGATGGCCCCATTCGGCAAAGTCGGGTTCCTCGGCATATCGCGCGGCTGAGTCGCGCGGGAAGCGCGTCGTCACGATCAATCCGCAGCCTGCCCTGAGCAGTTTCAATCCGGCTTGATAGCCGATCTTGACGCGCCCGCCGGTGAGCAACGCGACGCGTCCGGACAGATCCGTGAGCTCGGTGCGCTTGGCAAAATTGAAGGCGGCACAGGTCGGACACAGCTGATCGTAAAAATGATGGATCAGCGTGTACTTCTGCTTGCACACGTAGCAATGCTGTAGCTCGATCGATTCGCGACGCGCGATGCTTTCGTCAACGGTATCGATGACCGCATCGGTTTGCGGCGGAAAATAATTCTGAGTCGTGAACACCGGCTTGGTGCGCAACTGGCGGATGCCGGTCGCGTTGAGCAAAGCATCGTCCTGGCTGATCTTGGTGTTGATGCGCTCACGCTCGGCCGCCTTCATGCGCTGGCGTCGCGAGACTGGATCCGGGTGATAAACCCGCGCAACCGCCTGATGTAGCAGCTTGCGGTCAGCATCGGGTAAATGCTCAAGCAGGCTCCAGTCTTCAGCCACCTCAAGCAAGGCGGCAGTCGCCGCACGAAGACGCTCATTCAAATCGGATGCCTTGTCGGCAGCGGGAGCTTTTGGATTTTCAGCGGTCACGGAAGGCGGTTCACAATAAGTCAGCCGCGCATGATCGCATGCATCATCATAGCCGTCGCCCCTGCGCAGGCAGGGGCCCAGCGCCTTTCGGCGCAAGGCAGAGTCACTGGGTCCCTGCCTGCGCAAGGACGACGAGAGGTAATGACTACCGGCAAATTGGCTTTAAGAAACCGGTACTGATTCCGCAAGCCGCCCCAGTAACGGCCGGTAGTACGCCAACTCGGCAATTGAATCGCGCACATCACTCAAGGCCGTATGCGAAGACTCCTTGCTGAATCCTTTGCTGACATCCGGTGCCCAACGTCGCGCGAGTTCCTTGATCGTCGAGACATCGAGGTTGCGATAGTGGAAGAACCGCTCCAGGCGCGGCATCAGCCGATGCATGAATCGGCGATCCTGGCAGATGGAATTTCCGCACATCGGCGACTTGCCCGGCGGCACCCATTGCAGAAGGAATTCGACCGTCCGTGCTTCGGCGAGCGCCATGTCGACTTCCGAATCGAGGATGCGCTGCCAGAGCCCGGACTTTCCATGTTGATTACGATTCCAGTCGTCCATCGCGAGCAGGCGCGCTTCATCATGGCGGATCGCGAATTCCGGTCCTTCGGCGAGGATGTTCAGATCCTTGTCGGTGACCACGGTGGCGATCTCGAGGATCGAATCATTGTCGGTATCGAGTCCGGTCATTTCCAGATCGATCCAGATCAGATTTTCCTCGTGAGTGGACGCCATGGTGTTCTCCGCTGCGGTGGTTGCTTCGATTATTGCCGTGTTGGGCGCAGAAGGCCAAGTTTGTCCTGCATGGATAGTCAACGCGTTAGCATGCACGAACCTCTGCCCTGCCCTGTATCCGATGGCTGACACGACATTCTTTTGGCACGACTACGAGACCACCGGTGCCGATCCACGCCGCGACCGACCGTCACAGTTTGCCGGCATCCGCACCAATCTGGATCTCGAAGTCATCGGCGATCCGGTCATGCTTTATTGCAAGCCAGCGGCCGATGTTCTGCCACATCCTGATGCGTGCCTGATCACAGGAATCACGCCGCAAGTCGCCGAACGCGAAGGTCGTATCGAAGCCGAGTTCGCCGCGATTGTGCATGAGGAGCTGGCCGCACCCGGAACCTGCGGCGTCGGCTACAACTCACTTCGGTTCGATGATGAGTTCACGCGGCATATGCTGTATCGCAATTTCCATGATCCGTATGAGCGCGAATGGCGAGGGGGTAATTCACGATGGGATCTGATCGATCTGGCGCGCATGTGCTTCGCCCTGCGCCCGCAGGGTATTGAATGGCCGTTGCGCGAGGATGGCACGCCGAGCTTTCGTCTTGAGGATTTGGCCAGAGCCAATCGACTCAAGCAGGATCGCGCACACGATGCGCTGTCCGATGTGGAGGCGCTGATTGGTCTGGCCCGTTTGATCCGCAAACATCAGCCGCGCTTGTTCGATTTTCATTTCGATCTGCGCCGCAAACAGAGAGCGTTCCAGTTGCTCGATGTCGCGCACCGCACGCCCGTCGTTCATGTTTCATCTCGCTATCCTGCCAGCCGTGGTTGCCTGGCGATCATCGCGCCGCTGGCCGTCCATCCGCAGCAGCCAAACGGTGTGATCGTTTACGACCTCGATGTCGATCCGACCCCGCTGCT
>JBDSPX010000139.1:0-3050 GCA_039930065.1 Dokdonella sp. | reverse complement strand
TGATGGATCATTTCCAGCCAACTCTATTGCGAAACGAGACGGCCATTGTCTCATCACCTCTGCGGTCACGTCGCCGCATATCCGCGACAAGCCGAGTGGATCGCAAAGCGCGTGGAACCCAGAGTCGTTGGCGCGTTGGCGCGCATGGTAGGAGCCCGTTTACGGTCGAGCTTTTCGCGTCGATCTACCAAAAACCTCGCCCGTAAACGGGCTCCTACGTGGATGACGGGTTCCTGCTCAATCCATGAGCTTCGCTTGGGGATTGCCTAGAAATGCGCATCCTCGAAGCCCTCATCCATCGGCGTTTCACCACCTTCAGCGAGTCGAATCTTCAGTGCCAGGCCGTCGCGTGAATCGGCTTTCGCCAAGGCTTCTTCAAGATCGATGCGGCCTTCCTTGTACAGCGTGTACAAGGCACGGTCGAAGGTCTGCATGCCTTCCTGCAGGCTGCGATCCATAGCCTCCTTCATCTCGTGGATCTGCCCGCGGCGGATCATGTCGCGAATCAGTGGCGTGTTGAGCAACACTTCGACAGCCGGAATACGACGTCCATCCTTGCCCATCACGAGGCGCTGCGAGATGACCGAACGCAGATTCAGCGCAAGGTTCATGAGGATGTTGCGATGCGCGGCTTCCGGGAAGAAGTTGAGAATGCGCTCAAGCGTCTGATCGGCGTTGTTCGAGTGCAGGGTAGCCAGACAAAGATGCCCGGTTTCCGAAAACGAGATCGCGGCTTCCATCGTCTCGGCATCGCGGATCTCACCGATCAGGATGACATCGGGAGCCTCGCGCATCGCGTTCTTGAGCGCCTCGGCGTAGCTGTGTGTATCGAGACCCACCTCACGCTGATTGACCACCGATTTCTTGTGGCGATAAAGATATTCGATCGGATCCTCGACCGTCAGAATGTGACCGGATGTGTGCGTATTGCGATGGTCGATCATTGCAGCCAAGGTCGTTGACTTGCCCGAACCGGTCGCGCCGACCACGAGGATCAGACCTCGCGGCTCCATGATCAATTCCTTGAACAACTGCGGCAGGCGCAACTGCTCGATGCTCGGAATTTCGCTCTTGATTGCACGGATGACCATGCCGACTTCGCCGCGTTGCTTGAACACGTTGATGCGGAAACGTCCGGCATCCTTGACCGCGATGGCCATGTTCAATTCAAGTTTGTTCTCGAACTGGGGAACCTGGCCTTCATCCATCAGCGAGTAGGCGATCTTCTTGACCATGCCGCCCGGAAGACCGGTATTGCCGAGCGGATAAAGCTTGCCCTCGACCTTGATGTTTACCGGAGCGCCCGTCGTCAGGAACATGTCCGACGCGCCTTTTTCGGTCATCAGCTTGAGAAAATATCCGATATCCATCTGATCAAACCCCCTGAAAAATCACGCGGGAATAGCCAAGAACGTTGCGAATGCCGGACGGCCTTCCCACAATAGGGCATCGCCCCGGGCGCAGAGTACCGTTATGACACCAAGTGGTATGAAAATCCATGCTTCAATCCTCGTTTTTCTTGCGCTGGCATCGGTCGCCTGCGAGGCGGCCAAGCCGCCGCCCGATGTGCTTGGCAAAGCTCAGCAGCAATTGACAAGCGCACGTAGCGCGGATGCTGCAACTTTCGCGCCACTCGAACTTCGTATTGCCGAGGAGCAGCTCGAAAAGGCAAGCGCCGCGATGCAGGCTCGCGATTACAAGCAGGCAGCGGATCTGGCAGATGAGTCGGAAGCCAACGGCGAGCTCGCATCGATCAAGGCGCGGCTTGGCAAGCTGCGTGAATCGGTGAACAAGCTCAAGCAGGACAACACGGAAATAAGCCGGATATTGGGTGAAGCCGATCACGACGCAGGAGCTGCGAAATGAGTCGTCTTGGCCTGGTCGGATGTGTCCTTGTCTGCATCCTGATGCTTGTGCCGCGCGCCGAGGCTGCCAAGCTCGATGTTGACTATGAGAGGCTCGCTCGAAGCCTGGGCCAACTGGAGTCTGACGCGAAGCTGGGCAATTACGCCGCCAATGAAATCGCGCGCGCGCGCGCCGCCCTGGTCACCTTGCATGAAAATCGCAGGGGCAAGAAGCGACCTCACCTGTTGTACATGGCCGAGCGCCGCGTCGATATCGCGTGGGCAGCCGCTCAAGTGGCCGATTTCGAAAGTCAGCAAGCCGATTTGCAGCGCGAGCACAGTCGCCTGCAGTTGGTCGCTGCACGTCACGAGGCCGAGCAGGCACGCCGGGAACTCGACCAACAACGCATGATGGCGCAGATTCGTGCCGAAGAGGCCGAGCGCCAGGCTGAGGAGGCCAGAGTGCTCGGCGAGCAGGAAACCTCGGCTGCGCAAGAGGAGGCCGATCAGTCCCGCCGCCTGGCGGATGCGCAGGCGAAAGAGACCGCCTTGGCGCGCAGGGAGGCCGAACTTGCAGGTGCCGCAGCCGATGCGTTGCGCACGCGCATCAGCACGCTGCGGGCTACCCGGGGAGGCCAAGGCATGCAGATGTCGCTCGATGATCTGGCCTTTGCACCCGGTCAATCCGAACTTCGCGTCGAAGCGGGTGATTCGCTGGCAAAGGTAACCGAGTTTGTTCGCCAGGATGCGTCCAAGCTCATCCGAATCGAGGGCCACACCGACTCCACGGGAAGCGCCAATGCCAACCAGGTGCTGTCGCAAAAGCGGGCCGAGGCCGTTCGAGACGCGCTGCAGCGAGCAGGTATCGATTCGTCAAGAATGACTGCTGTTGGCGTTGGTGCAGAGCAGCCGGTTGCTTCCAACGAAACGACAGAGGGGCGCGCCAAAAATCGGCGTGTCGATATTATTCTTGTTGAAAAACAATGATTTAACGAAACATTTTCAAATCGAAATAGGCCTTGGAAACGGTTGCCAAGGGGTGGGCAAAGGAGTAGTTTCTAAATCCCATGCGACCCGGCGTTTCCTTGGAACCCGCATGGGATATTGCCTAGCCCATGAGTTCAGCACAGAAGACCGTTCATCCAGCGCGATCGGCACCAGCCAGCCGGTTTGCACGGTCGAGTGCCTGGCAGTGGCTCTTGACCG
>JBDSPX010000138.1:0-8666 GCA_039930065.1 Dokdonella sp. | reverse complement strand
GCGGATTCGGACGCGATCTGCGTACGTCTCGATCCGGGTCTGGCTTTTGGCACCGGTACCCATCCGACGACGGCACTTTGTTTGGAGTGGCTCGATCAGGCGCAACTCAAGGACAAGGTCGTCATCGACTACGGCTGCGGATCGGGCGTGCTCGCGATCGCCGCTGCCTTGCTCGGTGCTGGTCGGGTGATCGCTGTCGACAACGATCCGCAAGCGCTTGAGGCGAGCCGCGACAATGCCGAACGTAACGGTGTTGCGCAGGCGATCCGTTTGTATTTGCCCGGTGAGGATGCACCCGTCGAACGCGCCGACGTGCTCGTCGCCAATATTCTTGCAGGGCCCTTGCATGAACTGGCGCCAATGTTTGCCGAGCGCTTGAAGGCCGGCGGCGCACTCGCATTGTCGGGCATCCTCGTCGGCCAGCATGACGAATTGATCGAGCGCTACGCGGAATGGTTTGATGATCTCGCGGCAACGATGCGTGAAGACTGGGTGCGCATTGATGGGCGGCGACGCGCTTGATTGATTGTGCAATCCATACGCTGTATCAGCCAATCAATCCATGCTGATTTCCCGCGACGGCATGAAACGTTCGGGCTAAGATGACGTCATGTATTCGCAATGCCCTGAATGTTTCACGGTCTTCAAGATCACTGCTGCCGAACTCGCCGCAGCGCATGGTTCGGTGCGCTGTTCGCATTGCAATGCGTTGTTCGATGCTCTTCCCAGTCTGAGTGAGAACCTTCCGGCGGAGCCGATCGGCACGCTTGAACGCCATCCGCAGCTCTCGGTGCCGCCACAGCTCGGTTTGCCGGTATTTCGTCCGAATCGTGGCGCGCAAGGCGCGCTATACCTTGATCCCGAAGAGCGGCCACGCGCCCACGAACGCGCTTCACGGCCTCCCCAGTTCGCCCATCGCCGGCGGACCGATCGTGGCGGCAATGGCCTGTGGGTATTCGGCAGCTTCGTCCTGCTGCTCGTGCTCGGTGCAGAGATTGCCTGGGCGGAGCGCGACCTGTGGATCAATGATTCAAGTCTGCGACCCGCAATCGTCGAAGTCTGCGCCCGGCTCGATTGCAAGGTTCCGCTGCGCAAGGATGACGAACTCCTGCAGCTGGCTTCACGCGATATTCGGCCGCATCCCTCGGTTGCCGGTGCGCTGATCATATCGGCAACGTTGCAGAATGCCGGTGAGTTCGCGCAACCGTTTCCGACGGTCGAGATCACATTGTCCGATCTCGACGAGCAGCGCATCGCGATGCGCCGTTTCAGCCCCGAGGAATACATCAGCGATCCGCGCGTCCTGCTTGCCGGCCTGGCTCCAAACGCCAAGGCACCGCTGGTTTTCGAGGTTGCCGATCCGGGCAAGAATGCGGTCGCGTTTGAGTTCCGCTTTCAGTAGCCGGGAACCCGCAACGGCGCGATTTTCTGCCCCTGGTGGTAAATCAATCGCGCAATAGCACTTACCATCGGCGGTCCGTGGCGCTACTATCACCGACCCGCCATGCGACCTCGGGAAGGGTCAAAGGCGGGTTCTGCCACAACGATTGCCCCGGGGACTTGTCAGTAGTGAATGCCGTTACTCCGCTGCGCGTTGAAGTCGCGCACGATCCCGCTTTGCAGCCGGCGCTACGCGAGTGCGTTTCGCGCGCAGTACGCCGCTACCTTGCCGATGTCGACTCACAACCCGGTGAGGGCCTTCATGCCCTGGTCATCGGCGAAGTCGAGGCGCCGTTGTTGCGCGAAGTGCTCGCTTGGTACGGTGGCAATCAGAGCCGCACTGCAGCGGCGCTCGGCATCAATCGCGCGACCCTGCGCAAGAAGCTGCAGCAATACGGCATCCACTGACCGTGTTCCGATCATTGCGCCGCTATACTGAGCGCTTGCCTTATTCCGTTTCCGGTTGATTCAATGTTCGAGACCCCGCTTGTCCCCGTCCGCCGTGCATTGCTCAGCGTGTCCGATAAAACCGGCCTTCTCGACTTTGCGCGTGGACTTGATGCGCTTGGCGTCAGCCTGATTTCGACGGGCGGCACGGCACAGGGCCTGCGTCAGGGGTCATTGCCGGTGACCGAAGTCAGTGCCTTGACCGGTTTCCCGGAGATCATGGACGGTCGAGTCAAGACCTTGCATCCGATCGTTCATGGTGGCTTGCTTGGCCGCCGCGGCACCGATGACGCGATCATGGCCGAACACGGCATCCAGCCGATCGATTTGCTCGTCGTCAATCTCTACCCATTCGACAGCGTCACGGCGCGACCGAATTGCTCACTCGCTGAAGGTATCGAGAACATCGATATTGGCGGGCCGGCGATGCTGCGCGCTGCGGCCAAGAATCACGACCATGTGATTGTCGTCACCGATCCGGCCGACTACGCGGAAGTGCTCGATGCGTTGGCCCATGGCGGAACCAACATCTCGATGCGCCGACGCCTCGCGGCCAAGGCCTACGCACATACGGCGGGCTACGATGGTCGTGTTGCGAGCTGGCTTGGCGCCCATGCCTACAATGAAACCAGCGAGCCGTTTTCGCCTAGCCTGCATCTTTCCTATGAGCGCAAGCAGGTCCTGCGCTACGGCGAGAACCCCCACCAGGCGGCTGCCTTGTATGTCGAATCACGCGCCTCGAAAGGAATCATTGCGACCGCGCAGGTTTTGGCCGGCAAGGAACTCTCCTACAACAACATCGCCGATGCCGACGCTGCGCTCGAGTGTGTAAAGGCGTTTCAGCGCACACCCGCCTGCGTCATTGTCAAGCATGGCAATCCCTGTGGTGTCGCGCTTGCCGCGAGTGCGCGTGAAGCCTACGAGCAGGCGTACGCCTGCGACCCGATCTCGGCCTTCGGCGGCATCATCGCTTTCAATCACAAGCTCGATCGAGAGACGGCCGAGTTGGTCCTCGAACGCCAGTTCGTCGAAGTGGTGATCGCGCCGATGGTCGACGAGGCGGCACTTGCGGTGTTCTCGAAGAAACCGAATGTGCGCGTGCTCGCGACCGGCGAATGGCCTGAGCAGGCCGGCCAGTCGATCGACTTCAAGCGCATCGCCGGGGGCATTTTGGCCCAGGATGCTGATCGCGATACCTTGATGCTGAGCGACCTCAAAGTCGTCAGCAAACGCGTACCAAACACCGACGAATTGCGCGATTTGCTGTTCGCCTGGCATGTCGCAATGTATGTGAAATCCAACGCCATCGTGTATGCCCGTCAGAGTTGCACGATTGGTATCGGTGCCGGTCAGACGAGTCGCGTCATCAGCGCGCGCATCGCCGCGATGAAAGCCGAGGAAGCTGGACTGCGTGTGGCTGGCAGCGTGATGGCCTCGGACGCATTCTTCCCGTTCCGAGACGGCATCGATACTGCCGCCGCCGTTGGCATCCGCGCGGTCATCCAGCCGGGCGGCTCAATGCGCGATGCCGAAGTGATCGCCGCTGCAGATGAAAACGACATCGCGATGGTGTTTACCGGCGTGAGGCATTTCAGGCATTGAGCGCGAGTGACGTGAATCGGGAATCGAGAGTCGGGAATGGTTAGAAGCAAACCCTGAAGCACATGTAATCTGAGGCCGCGATGCGTTTCCCATTCCCCATTCCCCATTCCCCATTCCCACAACCATGAAAATCCTCGTTGTCGGTGGTGGTGGTCGCGAACACGCATTGGCGTGGAAGCTCGCGCAATCGAAACGTGTAAGCGAAGTGATTGTTGCGCCGGGTAACGCCGGTACCGCGCGCGAGCCGCATATGCGCAACGTCGATGTGGCGGTCGATGACATCGATGGATTGTTGCAACTCGCGCGCGATGAAGCCGTGGCGCTGACCGTAGTGGGGCCTGAAATTCCACTCGTGCTCGGTGTGGTCGACAAGTTCCGTGCGGCAGGACTTGCCTGTTTCGGCCCGCGCCAGATTGCGGCACAACTGGAAGGCTCGAAGGCATTCGCCAAGGCGTTTCTTGCGCGGCACAATATTCCGACCGCTCGCTATGCGGTATTCGAGGAGCTGAAGCCCGCGCTGGCTTATGTGCGCAAGCACGGTGCGCCGATTGTGATCAAGGCGGATGGTCTTGCGGCAGGCAAAGGCGTTGTCGTGGCGCTGACCCTCGGCGATGCCGAACAAGCCTTGCATGACATGCTCGGTGCGCATTCGCTCGGAGATGCTTCGGCACGTGTCGTCATCGAGGAATTTCTCGAAGGCGAGGAGGCCAGTTACATCGTCATCTCCGATGGCCAGCACGCACTGCCGATGGCGACCAGCCAGGATCACAAACGCGTCGGCGAGGCCGATACCGGACCGAATACCGGCGGCATGGGTGCCTATTCACCAGCGCCGGTTGTGACCCGAGAAGTAGATCGACGCATCATGCAGGAAGTGATCCGCCCGACCCTCGCCGGCATGGCCGCAGAAGGCGCGCCGTTCATCGGTTTCCTCTACGCCGGTTTGATGATTGATCGTGAAGGCGCGCCGAAGGTCATTGAATTCAATGTGCGCTTCGGCGATCCGGAAACCCAGCCGATCATGCTGCGCCTGCAGTCAGACTTGGTCGAGCTCATCGAAGCAGCGCTGCAGGGTCGACTGCGCGACATGAGCGTGTTGTGGGATCCGCGCCCCGCCATCGGCGTGGTCTTGGCAGCGCAAGGCTATCCCGGCAAGGTGCGCAATGGCGATCCGATCAGCGGACTCGATCTGGACATCGGCAAGGACAGCAAAGTCTTTCACTCCGGCACGCGATTTCGCAACGGAGAAGTGATCACGGCGGGCGGTCGTGTGCTCACCGTCTGCGCACTCGGTTCCGATCTGGCCGCCGCGCGAGAACAGGCTTACGCCGCGGTTGCGAGGATTCATTTCGAGGGTGTTTTTCATCGTCGTGACATCGGCCATCGCGCGCTGCTGCGGTCCTGATTGAGCGCTACAGCGGAAGCCGTACGCGCAGGTGATTCTCGCCGCGGCGGTATTGATGGGTAAACTCGCGGGTCATCGCGCGCACCATCGCGATGCCGACGCCGCCAATGTTGGCCGAGGCAATCGTGGTCGGCAAGTGAGCCACTGCGATCACCGTGGGATCGAATGCCTCAGCGCAGTAACGCAATCGGGCGATGAGTTCGTTTTCGCTGCAATGCAAGCGCACATGCACCGGGCCACGAACGCCCCTTGCATGCATGACCACATTGGCGAGCAACTCGTCGAGTACGGTGGCCAATGACTGGCGCACGTTCTCGGGAATTCCCGCTGCGCGCAGATCCTGGTCCATTTGATCGGCGAAATCACCAATCGCCGCGCGCTCTGCCGCTACGCGATAGCGCCAGCGCTGAGTCGTCACAATGCGTTTCATCTGCAGCGTGGCAATTTCGACCATGCCTTGTCCCTCCCCTGCACGCATCGTGGACGAAGCGCGCCAGCTAGGCAATGGATCGATGATTCCGGTCGCAGGGATTACCCGGTGCGCCAGCTCTGATAGATTGCCCGCTTCCGTTGCGCAAGGTTGCTTTCATGTCAGAGCACAGCCAATTCACCCTGCTTGGCAAGCGTCGCTTCGCGCCATTCTTCGCTACCCAGGCGCTCGGTGCATTCAACGACAATGCATTCCGCCAAGGCATGATCGTGCTGATCGGCTTCCATTTGGGACTGGCTATCGAGGCGGTCAGCTTCTATTCGATGATTGCGCCTGCAATTTTCATCCTGCCATTCTTTCTGTTTTCGGCCAGCGCCGGGCAAATCGCCGAGAAGTTCGAGAAATCACGTTTGATCCGTTACGTGAAGCTGTTCGAGATCGGCGCGATGCTGATTGCGGTGTACGCTTTTCACGCGCACCAGATCTGGTTGCTGTTCGTTGTCTTGTTCCTGATGGGGGTGCATTCGACTGTATTCGGGCCGATCAAGTACGCGATCCTGCCGCAGGCGCTCAGGCCCGAGGAGCTCGTCGGCGGCAACGGTCTGGTCGAGATGGGCACGTCGATGTCGGTCTTGATCGGCATGATGGCCGGTGGTTCGCTGATGGCGCTCGGTGACTTTGGTGCGACCGCCGCCTCGATTCTTGTCGTAGGCATTGCCGTGGTCGGCTATTGGGTCAGCCGTTCGATTCCCGCCGCACCGGCAACCGCTCCGGGTCTCAAATTCAACTGGAATCCGGCCAGCGAGACCGTGCGTGTGATGCGTTATGTGGTCAAGGACCGCACGATCTTCAACGCGATTCTCGGCATTTCGTGGTTCTGGTTTTTCGGTACCGTTTTTACCGCGCAGCTGCCGGCCTATACGCAGACCTATCTTGGCGGCGGCGAAGGCGTACTCAATTTGACCCTGGGCTTGTTCTCGGTCGGCGTCGGCATCGGTTCACTGCTGTGCGAGCGTTTGTCAGGACACAAGGTCGAGATTGGGCTGGTGCCGTTCGGCTCGATCGGCATGACCGTGTTCGCGGTGGATTTGTATTTCTCACGCCCGCTGGCGGCCACCGAGCACGGCCTCACGGCGATGCAATTCCTCGCTGCGGCGGGCAGCTTGCACATCATCATCGATCTGATTCTGATCGGTCTGTTCGCTGGTCTGTTTATCGTGCCGCTGTTTGCCCTCGTGCAGAGCCGCACCGATCGCAGCGAGCTTTCCCGCGTGATCGCCGGCAACAATATTCTCAATGCGCTTTTCATGGTCGTCTCGGCCGGGCTTGGCCTTGGCTTGACTGCCGCCGGTTTGTCGATTCCGCAAATCTTCCTCTGCGTGGCCGTGCTCAACGCCGTTGTAGCGATCTACATCTACACGTTGGTCCCCGAGTTCCTCATGCGCTTCCTCTCATGGATCCTGATCAACACCTTGTACCGGATCCGTACCGAAGGACTCGACAATATTCCCGAAGACGGTCCTGCTCTGCTCGTGTGCAATCACGTCAGCTTCCTCGATGCACTGATTGTCGGCGGCAGCGTGCGTCGACCCGCGCGCTTCGTCATGTACTACAAGATCTTCAATATTCCGGTCATGAGCTTCATCTTCCGCACGGCCAAGGCGATCCCGATTGCCTCGGCGAAAGAGGATCCCGCACTTCTTGAAAAGGCGTTTGACGAGATTGATCGAGCGCTGGCTGACGGCGAGATCGTCTGCATTTTCCCCGAAGGCGGTTTGACAATGGATGGTGAGATCGGCCTATTCCGCAACGGCGTTGAACGAATACTCGCGCGTCGCCCCGTGCCGGTGGTTCCGATGGCGATACGCGGACTCTGGGGCAGCATCTTCAGTCGCCGCGACTCTGCGCCGGGGCGTATGCGTCTGCCGCGCCGGTTCTGGTCGCGCATTGTGCTCGCGGTGGGTGAGCCGGTGGCTGCGGTTGACGCGGATGCGCCGATGCTTGAGCAGCGCGTGCGTGATCTGCGCGGTAGTTGGGCGTGACTTATCGCGGAATCCTTCAGCGCGACAGCTGGCGCTTCCACAACCGCCGAATCTGATCAGCGACACGCGTGGATTCGCGTAGCGGTTCGATGGCCGCCTCTGCATCCAGTGCAGACAAATGCGATTGCGAGATCAAGCTCTGCAGCAATCTGCCGATCTTTCCCGCGACGGGAACAGGGGCGAACGCATGCACGGGTTTGCCGGTCGCACAAGCTTCGGAAATCATGTTGACCGAATCGGCGCTGACGATGAAACGGTCGGCCCAGCCGAGGATTCCTGCATAAGGATTCGCGCCATGCTCAGGGCCACCCCAGAAAATGCCGGGCCAACTTGAAAATTGTCGGCGCAAGAATTCACTCCGCGCCGACGGCGTGCGTCGGGATGTGCTGACGAGAAAGCTGCCGCCGTGTCCCGCATATCGCCTTGCCAGGGCTTCATGCAGGGCCAAAAAGTAAGCGTCATCGAGCGTTACCGCCGCATTCGATGCGCCAATCAAAACCGCCGTTCGTGGTTGTGGAAGTTCGCCCAACTGGGCGAAATCCATGCGACCGGCGGCGAGCCAGGCATCATCAATCGCGTGCATGGCGCCAAGCGTCTCGATCACATTGGATCCCTTGAGTCGATCATGCTGAGGCGCAACGACGACATCAAAATGGTTTGGAGAAATGCGCGGATCGAGAATCTGCACGGTGAAGCATTGCTTGCGACTCCAGGCGCGCAGGCAGCGCGTGAGCAGAGCGGCGCGACGGCCGCATCCTATGGCTATAGCGGGCCACGGCGGTGCGATGGGCTGGTCATGGCGATCGCGCATGCCACGAGTAGCGCCAAGCTGGAGCCGAGGCGCAAGCCAATCCCACGCAGGATCGAGCTGCAAATCGATTTCGCGAGGATTCAATTCGAGTGCAGTCGCGAGTGCGAGTGCCTGACGAGCATTGCCCGCGGCTCCATCGTGAATCACCCAGCAGCTTGCATTGGCGGCGTCAGACGACAATCAGTTTGCCTTCGTTATCATGCTCGGATGTCCGGAGCGGTTTGAATCGTCCGGATCATTGTCCACCAGACGGCAGCAGTTCGTTGTTCATCATTGCATTGAATGGCGCCGTTCCGTCACTAGACTGTATTCCGCTCAGGAATGCGGGCACCCGCAGCAAGGAGTCTTGATGAATACCCCACTGAATGATTCGGCACTCGATCAAATTTTCCGCAGTGCGCGCACCTACCGCCGCTCAGCCGATGCCTGGCTGGACAAGCCGGTCGACGATAGCTTGCTCAAGCAAGCCTATGATCTGGCCAAGCTCGG
>JBDSPX010000137.1:0-2690 GCA_039930065.1 Dokdonella sp. | reverse complement strand
CGAACACCGCTTCATCCATGCCTTCAGCCGCATTGACGAAGATCTGCCGGATGCATGGGCGACTCGCGCGGCCGAGCGGGCCGCAAGGTTCATCGGTCACCGGAACATCTCGCCAGCCTGCCGCGTGCACACCTTCCTCACGCAGACAACGTTCCAGCTGCTGCGCTGCAGCGTCGGCCTTTGCGGCGTCACGGTCGAGAAAGACGAGACCTGCCGCATACAGCGAACCGATCTCGATTGAAGCTTCGCGGGCGAGGGTGCGCAACCAGGTCTCGGCCCGATAGACCAGGACGCCGCAGCCATCACCGGTAATGCCATCGGAATTGACGCCACCGCGATGCGACATTTTGGCGAGGGCCGCAAAGGCCTGATCGACCAGCCAGCCACTGGCATTGCCGTCAATATTGGCAATCAATCCGAAGCCGCAGCTGTCGTGCTCGAAGGCGGGATCGTAGAGTCCGGTGGTCTGCAACGGTGTCATTGAAGCATCCTGCGCGAAGATCGGGCGCGCCCATCCATGGCGATGAAGCCCGAAGCACATCAACACGGCGGATCCATCTCGCAGCGCCGTCGATCAGCGATCGACGTGGCTCCAATCAATCACAATTGCTGCTATGCGTCAAATTATTTTGGACGTCTAAATGGTTCCAGTCGAAACCATCGACGCAGGAGCTGCGGAAGTGCGAGCGCGTGCGATGCCTTTCTCTGGTGGGTCGGCGCTGCGCGCTGACGCATTTCCTCCCCGACTAGCGAAGAGCGTTCGATCGCCGATCGAACCAACAACAACGCCGTAACCCGAGGCAAAACACCAAAGCCCGCGCACCATCTCGGCTCTGGTGGGTCGGCGCTGCGCGCTGACGCCTTTCCTCCCCGAATAGCTGAAGAGCGTTCGATCACAAATCGAATCAACAACAACGCCGTCACGCGAGGCAAGACAAAAAAGCCCTCGCACCATCTCGGCACCAGTAGGTCGGCGCTGCGCGCCGACGCTTTTCCTCCGCCTCGGCCGAACTGTCAGTTATGGTCGCGAATGACCAGCAAACGCAACTCGGTCATGTCTTCTATCGCGTAGCGGATGCCTTCGCGGCCGAGGCCCGAATCCTTGACGCCGCCATACGGCATGTTGTCAACACGGAAACTCGGCACATCACCGATGACCACGCCGCCGACATCGAGGCGATCCCAGGCGCGCATGGCCTTGTTGATGTCATTGCTGAAGATGCCGGCCTGCAAGCCGAATTCGCTGTCATCAACAATACTCAATGCCTCGTCGAAATCCGCGTAGGACTGCAGCGTCGCGACCGGACCAAACGCTTCCATGCAATTGACGTTCTGATCGGCACCGACATGCTCAAGTACGGTCGCTTCGAGCATCGCACCGTCCCGCTTGCCGCCGCAGAGCAGGGTGGCACCGCCTTTCACGGCCTCCTGTATCCAGTCATCCAGTCGTTTGGCTTCCTTGACGTCGATCATCGGGCCGATGAACGTCTTCTCGTCCTTCGGATCGCCGGCAACGAGCTTGCCAGCGGCCGCGACAAAGCGGTCACGGAACTCGTCATAGAGATCCTCATGCACGAGAATGCGCTGGACGCCGATGCAACTTTGTCCGGATTGATAGAACGCACCGAAGATCACGCGTTCGATGACGGCATCAAGGCGATCGCGCTGATCGGCCTCGACCACGCACGCGGCATTGCCGCCGAGTTCGAGGACGACCTTTTTCTTGCCGGCCTTGGCTTTGAGATCCCAGCCGACCGCCGGTGATCCGGTGAACGAGAGCAGCTTGAGTCGATCATCGGTTGTGAACAGATCAGCGCCGTCGCGATGCGCAGGCAGGATCGAGAACGCACCGAGCGGCAGATCGGTTTCGGCCAGAATCTCGCCAATGATCAAGGCTCCGATCGGCGTACGACTCGCTGGCTTCAAGACGAACGGGCAGCCTGCCGCGATGCCGGGCGCCACCTTGTGCGCGGCCAGATTGAGCGGAAAGTTGAACGGCGAGATGAACGAGCAAGGCCCGATCGGTACGCGACGGGTGAAGCCGCGATAGCCCTTCGCGCGCGCCGAGATTTCCAGATTGAGAACCTCGCCGTTGATGCGCACGGCTTCTTCGGCAGCCACCTTGAACGTGTCGATCAAGCGGGTGACTTCCCCGCGTGCATCCTTGATCGGCTTGCCTGCCTCGATGCACAACGCCATCGCCAGCTCGTCGTAACGCTCGCGAAAGCGTTTGACGCAGTGCTCGAGTACGGCCTGACGCTGATACGGCGCGAAGTCACGCATCGCTTCGCTCGCAGCCACCGCTGCGGCGATGCCTGCATCAATGGCCTTGGCATCCGCCAATGCGACGCGCGTGGCTACTTCGCCGGTAAATTTGTCGGTGACTTCAAGGTCGGTATTCGGCTGACAGGCCTTGTTGGCGAGATAGTACGGATAGCTGGACTTGAGCATGCGGCGCTCCCGGTTCAACGAATGAAAGAATGGGTCGGTGCTTGGATGATCGGGCGAATCGCCTCAAACCTGGGCGCTGAGTTCCTTGATCTCACGGTTGAGCACACGATCGTTGTCAGAGTAGTCGATCGGCAAGTCGATCAGATGAACCCCCGGGGTGTCGAGACACTTGGCCAGCATCGGGCCGAACTCCTCGGCCGACGTCGGTCGATGTCCGTGGGCTCCATAGCTTTCGGCAT
>JBDSPX010000136.1:0-2814 GCA_039930065.1 Dokdonella sp. | reverse complement strand
TTCACTGGTACCCGGGGCATATGCACAAGGCCCAGAAGGACATGATCGAGCTGCTGCCGCAGGTTGATCTGTTGATCGAGATTCTGGATGCGCGCATTCCCTCGTCAAGCGAAAATCCGGCGATTGCGCGGCTGCGTGGAGACACGCCCTGCATCAAGGTATTGAGCAAATCTGACCTTGCCGACCCTGCGGTGACGGCGCTGTGGCAGGCGAGGTTTGAGCAGCAACGCAACGTCAAGACCTTCCCGACCCGTAGCGATCAACCGGCGGGCATCAAGGCATTGCAGGCCTTGTGTCGCGAGATGGTTCCGCAACGTGTCGCGAACAAGAACCCGATTCATGCGATGGTCGTCGGCATTCCGAATGTCGGCAAATCGACGCTGATCAATATTCTTGCGGGCCGTTCGATCGCCAGAACGGGCGACGAGCCGGCAGTGACCAAATCCCAGCAGCGCATCGATCTTGGCAACGACATCATCCTGTTCGATACACCGGGTATCTTGTGGCCCAAGGTCGAAAACCCGGCCAGCAGCTACCGATTGGCCGTTACCGGCGCGATCCGCGATACCGCGATGGAGTACGACGATGTCGGCCATTTCGCGGCTGAGTATTTGCTGCGCCACTATCCCGATTTGCTTGTGGAGCGCTTCAAGCTCGATGCCCTTCCCCGCGACGAGGAAGCGTTTCTGCAAGCCGCCGCGCTCAAGCGCGGCGCGATCGGTTCTGGCGGAAAGTTCAACCGGCACAAGATCAGCGAGCTTTTGGTGAAGGAGTTTCGCAGCGGAATCCTCGGCCGTATCAGCCTCGAAACGCCGGACATGATCGCGCAGGAGCAAATCGAGCTGGATCAGGCGGCGGCGCGGCAGGCCGAGGACAAGGCCGCCCGCAAGCAGCGCTTCAAGGATGGCTCGGGCAGCCTGGACAAAAAGGAGCGCAAGGAAGTGCGTACGGATGAGCGGTCGGCGAGAAAGCCGAACCCAAAACCGAAGCGGTAAAGCGAGAACAGCCATCGAATCCTGCGCATTTGGACGTGCGCTTTTTGCACGAGCAGCCCTTTTCGACAAGCTCTGGGCGAATGGAAATGGGTGTATCCCGCGATTGTCCGCTCATCCTTCGACAGGCTCAGAGCCTGCCCTGGACTCGATCCGGGGACGAACGGACGTGGGAGTGTGCCGCGAGTGTCTGCCTATCCTTCGACGGGCTCGGAGCCTGCCCCGGACTCGATCCGGGGACGAACGGACGCGGGAGCGTTCCGCGAGTGTTCGCCCGCCCTTCGACGGAACGGTGCGGGAGCACAATGAAATATTCCATTTTCCTCAGCCGTTCGCCCTGAGCCCAGTCGAAGGGGCTCCTTCGGAGGGATGCGAGAACTTTCTTGACCGGCTGAATTCTAGGTCTTGTCTACCTGGCTATCTGATCCATCAATAGACGGCATCATGATCACCCACATTGATCGGCACGATTTGTTGATCACGAATTACCAGTTCCAGCGTGATTCGGCAGGAAAGATTGATCGATACGGAATGCAGCCCGCTCAACTTGCCGGCCAGTGCATGCAATCGTAACGAGGGATGATGTGGATTGGCCTGCAACAACAATAGCGTCTTGCGATATTGCTCACGCACTTGAGGATGCCGCTTGAGGAATCGCGCCGCGCGGCGGTTGTACTGATCGGTGAAGATCAGCGTATAGCTCACGACAATTTAGCCAGTCGCTTCATATGGGCGTCCACCGATTCCTTGACGAATCGGCCAGCGGCGATATCCGCCTGGCTTTCTGCCAACGCCGCGGTGAGTTCGCACTCGCGCAAATAATGGTAGTGCTCAATATTCATCACCACAAAACGATCTTTTCCGCGCACAGAGACCATCGCCTCCGGTGCGTCGGCGAGGGCTTCGACAATTGCAGTGACGCCCTGGGTCTTCAACTCATTGGCGCTGATCGTGCTCACGATGGTTTTCCTCGGGGCCGCTTTGATACGATAAAGCATACCATCCACCACACTGTTATTCGTGTTGTTTGGAATGCTTTTGATTCGTTGCCAGTTTGACGTCGGAGGCCAGAGGAGATTCCCGCGAGCTGCGGTCAATGCAGCGCAGGCGGTTTTTTTGGATGCCGGTTTGCAGGCGAAATTTTCTTTGGCTTGACGGAGAGCATCGCGCCTGAAGGCGCTTCCTACAAAGAGCCGGTCGTTGGTTTGCGTACAATCGAGCCTTTCGGACATCGCCATGGATGTTTTGATTTGCACGGCCAAGGCCCAGGAAGATTGGCGCGATGCGCTGGCGGCGTGTCTGCCTGAGGCGCGTGTGCATGTGTGGCCGGATGCGCCCGAATGTGATTACGTCATTGTTTCTTCGAAACCGCCCTCGGCGATGTTTGCGAGTCAGCCGCGATTGAAGGCGATGTTTTCGCTCGGCGCGGGTGTGGACGGCTTGCTCGCGATGCCTGCGTTGCCGAGGGATGTGCCGCTGGTGCGCATGGAGGATTGCGGGATGGCAGCGCAGATGATCGAGTACGCGCTGTATGTCGCGTTACGTCGGTTCCGTCGATTTGACGAGTATGCACTCGCGCAAGCGGATGGGCGTTGGGCGCCGCGCGGCTATCGCATGCGCGAGGATTTTTCGATCGGAGTGTTGGGCCTGGGTGTGCTCGGCGCTGCGGTCGCGCAGGCGCTGGAAGATTTCGGGTTTGCGGTGTCGGGTTGGAGTCGGACCGCGAAATCGATCGATGGCATTGAATGCCTGCATGGATCGAGCGGCCTTGATGCCTTGCTTGCGCGCAGCGAGTTGCTGCTGGTATTGCTGCCGTTGACGG
>JBDSPX010000135.1:0-3338 GCA_039930065.1 Dokdonella sp. | reverse complement strand
AAAGAGCGCCATTCCGGAGGCAACCGCTGGATCGGTACCGGCGGCACGAGTCCGTTCGGTGCCGGCGGTTTTCATCCGGGCGGCATTCGCGTCGGTTCACAAGGCGGCGGCAAGATGGCAGCCAAGGTCTGGGATCAACGCATCTATCGAAATCTTGATGCCGATGCCGAGCTCGGTCCGCGCAATCTCAAGATCGCGTTGCGTCGGCTGCGTCGTTTCGCACGCGAAGGTGCGGCCGAGGAACTCGATCTCGACGGCACGATTGCGGCCACCGCGCGCGAAGGGATGCTGGATATTCGCCTGCGCCCGGAGCGCCACAACGCGGTCAAGGTGCTGCTGTTCCTGGATGTTGGCGGATCGATGGATGAGCACGTCTACGTTTGCGAATCGCTTTTCGGCGCAGCCAAGTCCGAGTTCAAGCGACTCGAACATTTTTATTTCCACAATTTTATCTACGACCATGTCTGGCGCGACAACCTGCGCCGCAGCAGCGAAGCGACGCCCACCAGCGAACTGCTGCGCCGCTACAACCCCGATCACAAGGTCGTCTTCGTCGGCGATGCAGCGATGGGGCCGTACGAAATCACCCATGCCGGCGGCAGCGTCGAATACTGGAATGAAGAGCCGGGCTCGGTCTGGTTTCAGCGCCTCAAGGAACGTTTCCGCAAGGTCGTCTGGATCAATCCCACGCCGATAGAGCGCTGGCGCTACACGCCCTCGACCGACGTCGTGCGCGAGCTGGTCGAGGACAAGATGTATCCGTTGACCCCGCATGGTCTTGCCGACGCGATGCGATATTTGGCGAGATAGAGCGCCTCAGCTTAGTGTAGGAAGTGGCTTCAGACACTTGTCCCGTCTTGGGGACGATGCTCTGGCTTGAATCGGTGAAAAGCATCGTGGCTGAAGCCACTTCCCACAAAAGACCGCATGCTCTCCCAATTCCCAATTCCCAATTCCCAATTCCCAATTCCCAATTCCCGATTCCCGATTCCCGATTCCCGATTCCCGAATCCCGAATCCCGAATCCCGGCTTTCAGGTACACTGCGCGCCGCCAAAGGTGCCTGATCGTTTGATCGGGTGAAACGGGAAGCTGGTCCGCGATTCGTCGCAATGCCAGCGCTGCCCCCGCAACGGTAGGCAAGCCAAACCTGATCGATTGACCACTGTGCGTTGCACGGGAAGGTGATCAGGCCGATGCATCCGCATCGCTTGCAAGCCCGGAGACCGGCCTTGTGGCTGACGTCGATGACGTCGATCGTTCCAGGCGTTGCGGCGGGCAACGGACGGGCATTCATGGCTGCGTCCATGCGCGCTTGTTGATCCGCCGCAACACCTGGTTTCCGCGGGTGTGCGTTCGGAGAAACCATCATGTGCCGTTATTCACTTTTATCTTTAAGTATTCTGGCCGCTTTCAGCGGCTTCGCCCTCGCCGACGAGGCTAATTTGCAGCCCGAAGTCGTGGTCACCGCAACACGGGTTGCGCAGACCGTCGATGACACCCTCGCTGATGTCAGCATCATCACGCGTGACGACATCGAGGCCAGCGCGACGCGCGACATCAGCGACCTGTTGCGTCTTCAGGGCGGCATCGACATCGCGCGCACGGGAGGCCCTGGCGGGCAAACGTCGATCTTCCTGCGCGGCACCAACAACAATCATGTGCTCGTACTGATCGACGGCGTGCGCGTATCGGCCCTCGGCACTGGCGCGTTCACCTGGGAAACCCTTCCACTAGCTACCGTTGAACGCATCGAGATCGTGCGCGGACCGCGTGCGAGCTACTGGGGTTCAGATGCGATCGGCGGCGTGATCCAGATTTTCACACGCAAGCTTGAGGGAGCCCGCATTGGACTCGGCTACGGAAGCTATGGCGATGCCAAGGCTGATGTTGGCATTGGTCATCGGGGTGAAAGTGGGGGTTACAGCGTGCAGATCGGTGCACGCGATGTAGACGGTTTTCCGAGTCAGAACGAAAACGGTTACGGCTATGAGGACAAGGATCACGGCTTGCGCAATCGACACGTGACCGCACGTGCCGATCATCGCTGGGGCGAGCAAACCCTCGATGGCGTTGTCATGCGCAGCCAGGGCACGGCGGAATTTTCCGGTGGCTATTCCGATTTCACCGAACAGTCGGTCAACGTTTCCTTGAGTGGCGCGATCACACCCGTTTGGCAGCACCGCCTGAGCCTTGGCCGCAGCAGCGAGGATTATGAGACGCCCGCGTACTTCAGCGCCTACGCGTCGCGCCGCACCTCTATCGGCTGGCAGAACGAGATCGCGCTTTCCGAGCAACAGCAGCTCGTTCTCGGAATCGACTCGATGCGCGAGCGCGGGGAAAACCGCGACACCTATCGCGAATCACGCAGCAACACCGGCGTCTACGCTGGCTGGCGGGTCAGCGCCAAACCGTTCGACAGCGAGGTCGCGTTGCGCACGGATGACAACAGCATCTTCGGCGCTCACCTAACCGGGTCGGTCGCTGCCGGCTGGCACTTCTCCGATGCGGTGCGCGCCTATGCCAGTTACGGTGAGGGATTCCGCGGACCCACCTTGAATGAGCAGTATTCACCGGGATTTGGCGGACTTTATGCGGGCAACCCCGATCTTCAGCCGGAAGAGTCGCGCAGCAGCGAAATCGGTTTTGAGTTCACGCCGGGGCATGATCAGCGGCTCAAAGCCAATCTCTACTCGACCCGAGTCAGCAATCTCATCAGTTTTACCGGCGTCGATTTCCAGGCAGAAAACATCGCGCGCGCGCGCATCAAGGGTGCCGAACTGGGCTACGACAAGACCGTCGGCGCATGGCTCTTCGATACGACGTTCACATGGCAGGATCCGCGCAACGATGACACTGACACGCCACTGTTGCGACGACCGAAACAGAAGTTTACCGGTACGGTTGAGCATTCATTCGGTGAGTCGATCCGCGCAGGCGCGGAAGTAATTCGGCCAGGGCGTCGTAATGATGTCGGCGGCATCCAACTGGCCGGCTACACCCTCGTGAACCTGCGTGCAAGCTGGGCGCTGACGCCGAAATGGAAGCTGCAGGCTCGACTTGAAAATCTTACCGATCGCGATTACGAACTCGCCTATGGATACAACACTCCGGGGCGTTCGGGCTTCCTTGAGGTGATCTGGACGGCCAGATAGGCGAGGTTTCGACATCGCGGGCACCTGTTGCAGCCCTCGTCAACATGCAAGAATGCGGGTCGAATGCGGGCGAGGTGATGTGGTGAAACAATCTGGAAGCGGATCCGCCGAAAAGACTGAGACCAAGGTTCGCCTCATGCGCCTTGCGGAGCGCACCTTGCCAAGGCGGGTGCGCTTCTTGCTG
>JBDSPX010000134.1:0-19313 GCA_039930065.1 Dokdonella sp. | reverse complement strand
TGCAGCATCAACGTGCGTTCGTAGCGATCCATGGACGCAATGGCCGGGTTGTCAGACGGAGGCTGAGTTTGGCATAGCTGGGAATGGGGAATCGAGAATAGGGAATCGGCTGGAGCGCGAACTCCTGGCCTCGAAGGTTGCGATTGCGATTCCCAATTCCTATTCCCTACCCCTCTCGACAAGAACTTATCTAGAAACAATGACTTGCAACGACACAATCGCGCGGATTCGCGAGCAGCACCCCCGCACCGGGAATTACCGATTACCATCAGGGGTCCTGAGTCCGGACTGATACTTGATGCCGCACGCCTCACTTGCCTTGAACACGCCGACTGGAGATGCGGTCAAGACGACCACTTGCTACATGTGCGCGTGCCGTTGTGGCATCCGCGTGCATCTGAAGGATGGCCGGGTTCGCTATATCGACGGAAATCCGAAGCATCCGGTCAATCGTGGCGTGATCTGCGCCAAGGGTTCGGCCGGCATCAAGCAACACTATTCGCCAGCGCGCTTGACCAAGCCGCTGCTGCGGATCGGCGAACGCGGGGCCGGCGAGTTTCGGGAAATCGAGTGGGAGGAAGCGCTCGAGCTGGCGGCGAAATGGCTAGGCGATATCCGCCAGCGCAATCCCGACGAACTCGCGTTCTTCACCGGCCGCGACCAATCACAAGCGCTGACCAGTTGGTGGGCGCAGCAGTTCGGCACGATCAACTACGCCGCGCACGGTGGATTCTGCTCGGTCAACATGGCCGCCGCGGGCATGTACACGTTTGGCGGCAGCTTCTGGGAGTTTGGCGAACCCGATTGGGATCTGACCAAATACCTCATGCTCTGGGGTGTGGCCGAGGATCATGATTCGAATCCGATCAAGCTCGGTCTCGGAAAATTGAAGGCGCGCGGCGCCAAGATCGTTGCGATCAATCCGGTGCGCACGGGGTACGGCGCGATTGCGGATGAATGGGTGCCGATCAATCCGGGCACTGACGGTTTGTTGGCCGGTGCATTTATTCACGAATTACTTCGCACTGATCGCGTTGATCTCGACTATCTGGTGCGCTACACGAATGCGCATCATCTGGTGATTCGTGATGCGGGTGCGGCCGATGATGGATTGATTGCGCGGGATGCGGATGGACACCCTTTGTGCGCCGCACGCCCCCCCGCTCGTCATCCCGGCCCTTCGACAGGTGCAGGACAGGCTCGTCATCCCGGCGAACACCGTCATCCAGTGACTTTGGGCTTGGAAGCAGAGGCGCTGGATCCCGGCCTGCGCCGGGATGACGGAGAGGGGAATTGGGTTGTTCGGGCAGATAGTGTGGATATATCGCCAATAGTCGTCGGAGAATACACGCTTCCCGACGGGCGCAAGGCGGTGCCCTCGTTCCAATTGATCGCCGAGCGATTCCTCAGCGACGAGTACGCACCGGAATCGGTCAGCGTGCGATGTGGTGTCGATGTCGAGACGATTTGCCGGCTTGCGCGCGAACTTGCGGAAACGGCTTTCGATCAGGCGATCACGCTTGATCAGCCATGGACCGATAGCCACGGACGCGAGCATGCGACGATGGTCGGTCGCCCGGTTTCAATGCACGCGATGCGCGGCATCTCGGCGCACTCGAATGGCTTTCATACTTGTCGCACCTTGCATATCTTGCAAATGATGCTCGGCGCGATCGATACGCCTGGAAGTTTTCGCTACCAGCCTCCGTATCCGAAATCCGCGCCGCCGCCGAATCGACCGGGCAAATCGCGCAAGGACAATGGCACGCTCGATGGAGGGCCTCTGGGCTATGTGCAATCGCCCGCAGATTTGTTGGTCGATGCCGAGGGCCAGCCGCGTCGTCTCGACAAGGCCTACTCATGGCAGCACCCATTGGCCGCGCACGGCATCATGCAATCGGTGATCCGCAATGCCTGGGCCGGCGACCCGCACCGTATCGACACCTTGTTCATGTTCATGGCGAACATGGGTTGGAACTCGTCGATGAACACGATGGGGACGCGACAGATGTTGTGCGACCGCGATGCGGACAGCGGCGAATACCGCATTCCGCACATCATCTATTCGGATGCCTATTTGTCCGAGACCGTCGCCTTCGCCGATCTGGTTTTGCCCGACACGACCTATCTCGAACGCCACGACTGCATCAGCATGCTCGACCGACCGATCTCCGATGCCGATTGCGCGGCCGATGCGATTCGTCAGCCGGTGATCGAGCCTGATCGTGATGTACGCCCGTTCCAGGATGTCCTGATCGATCTCGGCACCCGCATCGGTTTGCCGGGCCTGCTCAATGACGATGGCACCGCGAAATATCCCGGCGGCTTCGCCCAGTACATGGTCGAACACGAGCGTGCGCCCGGCGTCGGCTTGCTCGCCGGATGGCGCGGAACGGATGGATCAAAATCGGGGTTCGGCGAACCGAATCCCGATCAACTCAAACGCTATATCGAGCACGGCTGTATCTGGGAAGCCAGGGTTCCCGATGCCGGTCGCTATTACAAAATGGCCAATCGTGATTATCTGACATGGGCGAAATCGCTTGGCTTTGTCGGATCGACCGATGCGATTGTCATGCAGTTCTATTGCGAAACCTTGCAAAAATTTCGCCTCGCTGCGCAAGGGCATGGCACGCAGCAGCCGCCCGCAACCGAGCGCGATCGCGTCGCACGCTATTTCGATCCGATTCCGTTCTGGTACGACGTGGTACGTGACGAGAAAGAAGACAGCGCAGACCGCAACACGCGCTATCCCCTATCTGCCATTACTCAGCGACCGATGTTCATGTATCACAGCTGGGGTTCGCAGAACGCCTGGCTGCGCCAGATCACTGCGCGAAACTATTTGTACCTGAACCCGCAAACGGCCGCAGCAAATCAGGTGGGTGATGGCGACTGGATCTGGCTGGTGTCGCCGCTCGGACGCATTCGCGTGCAGGCAAAGTTCCATTCGGCAACGGCGCCCGGAACACTGTGGACCTGGAACGCGATCGGCAAGCGCAAGGGCGCGTGGAAACTCGATGCCGACGCACCTGAGAATCGCGACGGCTTTCTGCTCAATCATCTGATCAACGAACTGCTGCCGTCGGAGCGAAATTCGCGAAACTACGCGAATGCCGATCCGGTCACCGGCCAGGCCGCCTGGTTCGATCTGCGCGTGCGCATCGAACGCGATCCTTCACCGCAAACCGACGGCCATCGCATAGAAATGAACGAACCAGGGGCCGTACGATGACCCTGCCGCAATGGATGACACTGATTATCGTGATCGGCGCGGTTGCGCTCTTCGCCAGCGAAAAAGTACGTATCGACCTCGTTGCGTTGATCGTGCTCGTGTTGCTCGTCACCCTGCAATTGGTTTCACCGGCCGAGGCACTCGCCGGTTTCAGCAACGAGGCGACGATCACCGTTGCGGCCATGTTTGCCTTGAGTCTCGGCATTGAGCGATCCGGCGCACTGGAGCCGCTCGGGCGCATGCTCTCGCGCATTCGAAAGCCATGGCTGCTGACGCTCGCCTTGATGCTGGCGATCGCACCGATGGGTGCCTTCGTCAAGAATATCGCCCTCGTCGCGACGTTTCTGCCACTGGCCCTGCGCGTCTGCGCGAACACCGGCACTTCCCCGGCACGCGTGCTGCTGCCGATGGCCTACGCGGCACAAATGGGCGGCGTCTGCACCCTGATCGGCACCTCGTCGAACCTGCTCGCCGACAGTCTCGCCCAACAACACGGCATGGCCGGTTTCGGCGTGTTCGAATTCACCCGTCTCGGCGCATTGCTCGCGGTCGTCGGCATCACTTACCTGATGCTGGTTGGGCGCTGGTTGCTGCCAAAGGAAATTTCGCTCGTCGCCGCGGCCGAGACCGATATCGGCAAGTACGTCACCGAGCTCAAGGTCACCGCCGCTTCACCGCTGATCGGCCAGACCATTGCCGATGCAAAGCTCGGCGAAAAATACAGCATCTACCCGCTCGAGCTGCTGCGCGGCGACCGCCATCTGTGGTCCCCGCGCTCGCAGGTGCTTGAAGTCGGCGATGTGCTTCTTGTGCGCGGCGACTGGGACAAGATCGAGGAATTCCGCAAGCGCGCCGATCTCGAAATCGATCCGGAAGACCGCTACGGACACGACAAGGGAACGGCACGCATCCTCGTCGAAGTGATGGTCAAGCCGGCAACTACCATTGAAGGCAGCTCGCTTGAGGAACTCGACTTCAAGCGCAATCACGATGCCATCGCATTGGCCATTCATCAGCGTGGACGCATTTTGCGCGACAAGCTCAAGGATGTGCGTCTGACCGCTGGCGATGTGCTGCTCCTGCTCGTCAATGACGAGGCTGCAACCGCGTTGCGCAGCGACGAGCGTTTCGTTGTTCTGAGCGAACGCGAAGATACCCGCCGCACCTCCAAGCGCGCCATTGCGGCAGTGCTGATCATGATCTCCGTGGTCGCCGTCTCGGGTCTCCACTGGCTGCCGATTCCGGTTGCGGCGATTGCCGGAGCTGTGGCCATGGCGATCGCCGGCTGCTATGGACGCAAGGATCTCTATGAGGGCATCGACTGGAAGATCATCGTCCTGCTCGCCGCGATCCTTCCTCTCGGTACCGCCATCGAAAACAGCGGCTTGTCGCAAACCCTGGTCCACGCCAGCATGGGATTCGTTGGGCAACATGGACCGCTCGCTGCGTTGTTGATGATCTATCTGCTGACCGCCTTGCTGACCGAGTTGATGGGTCACAATCCCTCGGTGGTCTTGATGGTCGGCATCGCCGTGACCGTAGCCCACACCGTGGGCGCGGATCCAAGACCTTTCGTGGTCGCAGTCGCGTTCGCCGCCGCAACGTCGTTCGCCACGCCCGTGGGCTATCCAACCAACACGATGGTTTATTACGCCGGCGGCTACCGCTTTGTCGATTTCATGAAGGTCGGCATCCCGTTGATCGCGATCTTCTGCGCACTCTCGATGTACCTGATTCCCCTGTTCTGGCCCTTGGCTCTGCAAAAATGACCAGCCTTCCCCCACCCGCCGCGCGCAAACTTGGCCTCGTCATCGACCTCGACACCTGCGTCGGCTGCCACGCCTGCGCGGTCGCCTGCAAGGAATGGAACGACGGCGGATCATTCGGCCCGCTACCAGACGAGGATCCCTATGGCGCCGAGCCGATGGGGGTCTGGTTCAATCGGGTGCATAGTTACGAAGTGCTGGGAGTGGAGAATAGAGAATCGGGAATCGGTAGAGCAGAGGCGAAGCCGCGTAGCTCTTGCTCCACACCGATTCCCGATTCCCCATTCCCGATTCCCGCGAATGCAATGAGCGTCCATTTCCCCCGCTCATGCCTGCATTGCGAAACACCGGCCTGCGTGACGGTGTGTCCGACCGGGGCGAGTTACAAGCGTGCCGAGGATGGCATTGTCCTGGTCGATGAGGACAAGTGCATCGGTTGCCAGTTGTGTGCCTGGGCGTGCCCCTATGGCGCGCGCGAGTTCAGCGCGAAGCGCGGCGTCATGCAGAAATGTACCTTGTGTGTCGATCGGATCTACAACGAGACGCTCGATGAGGCCGATCGGCAGCCCGCTTGCGTCATGGCGTGTCCAACTCGCGCACGCCATTTCGGCGACCTCGGCGATGCCGAATCCGCTGTATCGAAACTCGTCGCCGATCGTCATGGCTACGCGTTGATGCCCGAATTTGGCTACCAACCCGTCAACCGCTACCTGCCGCCGCGTCCGCGACGTGATGCAGCGAGCGCAAAGCCTCAAACCCAACCTGCAGCCGAACCGATCAACACCGCGCAGATGTCACCCCTGCTGCGCTGGGTCGATCGCGTGCTGTCGCGCTGAGATCCAACGACGATGCGACCAACTTTCTCGATCATTTTCTTTACCGTCGCGTCTGGGGCCGGCTATGGCTTGTGGTTGCTTATGGCGCTTGCAAACCTGCTGCTCTGGCCCGAGCACCACCAAGGCGATGGGATTGAGCTGATCTTGTTGCCCCAACTGCTGACGGTTGGGCTTGGCGCGGGATTCCTGTTGGTCAGCAGCGGGCTTGCATCCTCGCTAGGTCATCTCGGAAAGCCCCAGCGAGCTTGGCGTGCCTTTTCGCAATGGCGCAGTTCGTGGCTGTCACGCGAAGGTATTTCAGCCGTTCTCACCTATCTGCCGGTTCTCGCCATTGCATTCGCGATCCTGCATGACGGCTGGCTGATTCCGGAGACCGGAACTTCCGGAAAGTTTGAATCCTCAATCTGGATGATGGGCACGCTGCCCACGGTAGCCGGTTTGTTGCTGGTGACCGGATCGCTGGCAACGCTCTATTGCACAGCAAACATCTACGCGTGCCTGAAGCCGATACGCGCGTGGCACAACCGCTACGTCATCCCCGCTTACCTGATATTCGGCATCTACAGTGGCGGACTGTTCGCATGGGCGCTCACAACCCTTCCTCAGGGAAGAATCCATGACCTGCGCTATTTTCTGATCGGCATCGTTGTTTTCGCGATCGGCGCCGGCTTGCTGAAAGTCAGCTATTGGCGTTTTGTCGATCAGGGCGCGACGCTGACAACAGGTAACGCCACCGGTCTCGGCGCGCTCGGCACAGTGCGCTCATTCGAGCAACCGCACACCGAAGAAAACTATCTGACCCATGAAATGGGTTTTCGGGTGGCACGCAAGCATTCGCGTAAATTGCGCCTGATCTGCCTGCTTGCGGGTTTTGTCGTTCCTGCTCTACTTGCCCTGCTGTGCCTGGCCGTACCCAAGCTCGGCATGATCGCCGCTTGGCTATCTCTTCTCAGCGGCTTGCTCGGTATTTTCATCGAACGCTGGCTGTTTTTCGCGGAAGCCAAACATGCGGTGATGCTCTATTACGGCGCGCGTAGCGACTAAATCCGCATCGTAAAGTTCTGTTTCAGCAACCGATTTTGCGCCTGCTATTCACTTCGCATTCAATTTCGGTCGCTAGCATCGCACCGCTTGCGCGTTCGGGATTCCTGCGATCGCGCGTGCGTTTTCATTTCGTTCTCCCCAATAGGTACTTCCGCATGAAAAAAGCACTCCTCGCGAGCGCCGTCCTGTTCGCTATTCCAATGGCTGCCTCTGCGCAGACCGACGACGGCACTTGGTCGGGCAGCGGCGAAGTTGGCTTCGCTCTGACCACCGGCAACACCAAGTCTCAGAATCTCAACGCCAAACTCGCGTTCAAGAAAGAGGACGACCAATGGAAGCACAACTTCTTCCTCAATGCCTTGCGCAGCAAGGGTGAAGCGAACGGCGAATACGATCTGACTGCCAACCGTTTCGATGTGGGTGCCTCCTCGGGCTACAAGCTCGACGAGCGCAGCTACATCGTTGGCGCGGCACGCTACGAGAACGATGATTTTTCGCCGTATGCGTATCAGTGGATCGTCTCGCTCGGTTACGGCTACACCTTCATCAAGAACGCGCAGACTGAACTGTCGGCCGAAGTCGGACCGGGTTACCGTCGCCTCGATCCGCGCGCCTATCCAGTTACCGCCGGTGATCCGCCAGTGCCGACATTTCTCAATCCGGACGTCGAAGGCAACGTGGTCGGCCGCGGCTTGATCAGCTTCAAGCACAAGTTCAACGAATCGACCGCGTTCGAGAACACCACCCTGATCGAAGCCGGCTCCAACAATACCTACCTGCAGAACAACGCCGGCCTCGCCGTCAGCATGAGCGAGAAGCTCGCCCTCAAGCTCGGTTACGAAGTGCGCAACAACTCCGATGTCACCCCGGGCAAGAAGAGGACCGATCAGCTCCTCACGACAAACTTGGTATTCAAATTTTGATGTGAGCGGAAACAGCGCCTGCGAACTGGAAGCGAAGTCGTTCGTTCTCCCCATTTTCGCGACGCCATTGCCGTCTCGATTTGATCCTCCAGGACCCCGCTCTGCGGGGTCCTTTTTTTTGAGGCCAGCGCTCGACAAGATGAGAAGCTCCGGAACGAGAAAAATGAACCCTGCACCAGAAAATCCGCGCGACAGCCGGCTTACTCCTCGGGATGCAACTGCTCAGTGAAGAATCGCGCAGTGGCCTCATCGACACGCAGCCAACTGGCATGGCGCAGAAAGTCGTGAATCTCGTTGGGGAGAACCAATTGCTCGTAGGCAATTTTTTGCTTTTCCAGTCGTTGCAGCAGATCGACCGTCTGCTCGAATGGAACGTTGCGGTCATCATCGCCCTGCACCACCAGCACCGGCGAAGTCCACTTGGTCACGTCAGCGACCGGGGATGATTCCCACGCAACCTTCAATGCCTGCTTGCGGTCGCCTTGCTCATAGCGTCCCTTTGCCTTGCCGTGCCATTCGTCAAACAGTTGCGACCAATCGTGCACGCCATGCAAGTCCACGCCAGCCTTGAAGAGGTCCGAGTTGCGGGCCAACGCGAGCGCAGTCAGATAACCGCCGTAGGAGCCGCCCCAGATGCCAATGCGTTGCGCGTCGACACCCGGCAGTCCCTGCAGATATTTCGCACCGGCCACCACATCCTGATATTCGGAAGCTCCGCTCGGCCCCGCATGGTCTGGATGATGGAACGCGTGGCCGTAACCAATGCCGAGACGGTAGTTGACCGACAGCACGACGAAGCCGTGATTGGCCAGGTACTGGTTCACCGCATAGCCGTTGCCGTAGTAGCTCCAGTTGTGCCAGCCGAGCAACATCTGTCGCGGCGGACCGCCGTGCACGAAGATGATCGCCGGCTTGGCCGCACTGCTCTCAGGACCTTGAAACAGCTGGCCATGGATCGTCAATCCATCCGTGGCCTTGAACGTGACCGGCTGCGGCACAACCAACTGCTCGGTCGGAAAATCCTTCGGCATCTGATCCGCGTTGATCACGCGCGCATCGGTTCCGTTGATCGATGCGACTGCCACCAATGGCGGACGCTGCGCACCAGACTGCAGAAATGCGAGGTGTTTGCCGTCACCAGTGACCAATGGCGACCATTCGATCGTCGCACCGGAAGTCAGTGCCTGCGGACGCGCCTGATCCACCGGTACGCGATACAGGTGACGACGATCGCCATCGCCCGGCGTCGAGCCGGTGTTCGCGTTGTAGACCACTGTGCTTCGATCCGGACTCAGGCTGATGAACTCGGCCATGTACTCGCCCGGCGTCAGCAACAAGGCATCACCGCCTGCAACCGCTACCGAATACAGGTGCGGCCAGCCGTCCATGTCGCCGAGGAATACCAGTCGATCGCCGGCCGCCCAGTGCAGGTTGTCGCCGCCTTCGGTTTGTGGATACGAGCCATTGAATGTGTCCGGACTGCGCCAGACGACGCGACCGGCGCCGCTGGCTGCATCGGCGATCCATATCGACCACGGTTGAGGTTTGATCTCGAGCAGGGGTTCAGGTGCGCCACCGAGACCCGGCTGGCGCGAGAACGCGATGTGCGTCCCATCCGGCGACCAGCACGGCGAGCCATCCCGATCACCCGAGGGTTGCAGATAGACGATCGGCTCATCCTTGTCGCGGAACACGCCAATGAAGGCATGATCGTCGCGTGCGGAGACGAAAGCCAATCGGCTGCCATCGGGCGACCAGCGCAACGAGCCATCTTCGCCGCGATCAAAAACCATCCGCTCTGGCTTGCCGCTGCCGTCGAGAGAGGCAGTCCAGATCTGATGCTTCTTCGTGAACGCGAGTCGATGGGTGCTGGAGACAGCCGGTTCATCACCCTCTGCGACCTTGACGAGCTTGCCGCTGGCAACGGCAATTGACCAGATTGCCACCTCGGGCTCGACCGGCGATGACGATGCGTCAGGAGCCAAATCGCCCTTGGCTGGCCAGTTGGCATCATGGTCACCCCCACGCACATAAACGAGATAGGCTCCATCGAGCGAGAATGTGAGTTGGGTCAACTCCTGGCCGTCGTCGGCGTTGTATTTGGTCACTTGACGCGGCGTGAAAGCAGGCGCTTCGGCGATCCAGATGTTGCGCACACCTTGCTTGTTGAGCACCCAGGCAATTCGGTTTCCGTGTTCGGATGCAACCAGATCGGATGGATAGGGCACGTTGGTGACCTGGGCCATGCTGAAACTTCCGTGCGCAGTCGCGGCGAAGCTGTTGGTGGCAAAGATCAGCACGAGTAAACAGAGCTTATTTTTCACTTTGAAATCTCCTGCAAAGCGTTTACGCGCTGGTGGGCTTGAATTGGCGCGACTGACCTCGGCGTCCCACCTTCATCCATTTCAGTGCTCGCGGAGCTTGCCTAGAATTTCGTCCGCGCCGCGCTCCAGCAACAAGGCGGCGACTTGCTCGCCCAGTGCGACACCTTGATCACGACCAGACATTTCCACTTGCGCTCGGATCAGCTGACCGTTGTCGGCATCGCCGACCAGGCCGTATAGCGCCATGCCGTGTTCAGTTTCTACGCAATAACCGGCAATTGGGACATTGCAACTACCATGCAGACGACGATTCATTGCGCGTTCGCATTCGACGCAACGTCGCGTATGCGCATCATCGAGCACGGCGACAAGCTTGCCGACGCGCTCGTCAGCGATGCGCTGTTCGATCGCAATGGCCCCTTGCGCAACCGCTGGCAACCAGTCCGGAGCGGCGAGCCTCGATCGAATGCGTTCGCCCATGCCGAGCCGATCGAGTCCGGCGCAGGCAAGGATGATGGCGTCGTACGCACCAGCATCCAGTTTGGCCAGGCGTGTGTTGACGTTTCCGCGCAAGTCGAGCAGTTGCAAATCAGGACGCAACGCGCGCAACTGCGCCTGCCGACGCAGCGATGAGGTGCCGACGCGCGCGGCATGCGGCAACTGATCAAGGCGTATGTGATGGTTGCTGATGAAGGCGTCGGCGGCATCGGCACGCTCAAGCACCGCACCGATCGAAAATCCCGGCTCAAGCTCCATCGGCACATCTTTCAGTGAATGCACCGCAATGTCGGCGCGATCCTCGAGCATCGCGACCTCAAGCTCCTTGAGGAAGAGACCCTTGCCGCCAATTTCCGAAAGCGGTCGATCGAGCACTTGATCACCGCGCGTGGTCATCGGCACCAATTCAATCTCAATGCCGGCATGAGCCGCACGCAAACGCGCCGCCACATGCTCGGCCTGCCACAGCGCCAGCGCACTCTGCCGAGTGGCAATACGGAGTCGATTCATAGCGTTCGTACCAGTTTGCGCAGTGCCGGCAGGTTGCGTCGACTCACTTCAAGCTCGGCGTTGAGGGTGTCGATCTTTGCGAGCACTCGGCCATCGGCCGTCCGTGTCAACCCGGCCAGCTTGTCCAGCGCAACCAGGCAATTGCGATGGATGCGCACAAAGCGTTCACCAAATTCTATTTCCAGCGCTTTCAGCGGCTCTTCAATCAGCACTTCGTTGGCTCCATGATGGACGATCACGTACTTGTCTTCGGCCAGCAGGTAGTCGATATCGCTGATCGGTATGAGAACCAGGTTGCCGCGCACCCGCGCACACAGATGGCTGCGCTCGCGATGCGAAGCATCGCTTTTTTGCAGCGCGCTGATCGTTTCCCGATTGAATCGCCCGGCGCGCTCGATAGCCGATCGCAAACGCTCGATACGTATCGGCTTGAGCAGATAGTCGACCGCATTGGCGTCGAAGGCGGCCAGGGCATGCTCGTCGTACGCGGTACAGAAGATTATTGCGGGTGCATGCTCGAAGGAACCCAGATGCCTGGCTGTTTCGAGTCCGTCGATACGCGGCATACGGATATCGAGCAGGAGCAGATCGGGGCGCAGGGTCTCGACGGCTTCGATCGCCTCACGTCCATCACCGACTTCGGCAACCACTTCGATCGAACCGATTTCGCCTAGCAAATCGATCAAGCGTTCGCGCGCCAGCGGTTCGTCATCGGCCACGACTGCTCTCATCGTTTGATCGCCTCCGGGAGTCGAACGGTCACCGTGAATTCCCCGCGCGCAGGTTGCACAATCAGAGCCGCCTTGTCGCCGAAATGGTACGCGATACGGGCCCGTACATTGGCAACTGCGTGAGCGTTGCGCGGATGCGCGACATCGTCGGGTACCGGATTATGCATGGTGATCTCGATGACCCCGTCCTTTGAGGTTCCGTGAATGCTCAGCGTGCCGCCTTCCGGCATGCGCTGGATTCCGTGGTAGACCGCATTCTCGACCAGAGGCTGCAAAAGCAGCGGCGGCAAGGGGAGCTCACGCGGCAGGCTGCCGAGATCAAGATCAAGCTTGAGGCGATCGCCGAGACGCAGGCTTTCAATACGCAGGTAGTGTCCGATCAGATCGAGCTCTTCACCGAGAGTGCCAAGCGTCTCGCGCGTACCGAGTGCGGCGCGAAACAGATCGGAAAGATCCTCAACCGCGCGCTCGGCGTCGGCCGGTCGCTTGCGGATCAGACTGGCAATCGTGTTCATGCTGTTGAACAGGAAGTGCGGACGAATACGCGCCTGCAAGGCATCCACCTGTGCCTTGGCTGCGGCATTGACCCGCTCCTGCCAAAGTTCACGCACATAGAGATAGCGCAGGAGCGCTGCCGCGATCAGTGCACAAATCGCCGCGTTGCCGAGCGAGAAACGCCACATCGCACCGGGGGGCGCGGTCAGCCCGAAACCGAGCGCATGATCCATCGAGTACACCACGGCGCTGCCAAGCGCGGTGGTCACCACGGCCAGTGCCCAAGCGAAAAAGAAACCGGGCCGTGGTGAAAGCCGTTCGAGAATCTCGCGTGAGGAACACAGCACGACCGCGTTGAGCAGAGCCATCCATTGCACGAACACGCTTGCGATCGCGAGCTCGCGCACCCACGATCGGGCAACCCTATCCGGCGCCATCGCGATCACGAGGGCGACGATTTCGGCAACCACCATCAACGCAAACAACGTCGGCAGACTGCAAAACTGAGGCAACCAACGATGTTTTTCCGGCTCACTCATGTCGGCTCCATTGACTGCGCCAGAATGGACGCCGCGTTGGCGCATGGTGACTCAATCCGCAGCATGAAGCATCAGCGGGCGATTGCAGCGATGCGCTGACCGATCCAGTTGCGCAAATCGGTGATTTCTTCGGCGCAGACCTGATGAGCCATCGGGTAGCTGTGCCAGTCGACCGTATAGCCAAGATTGCGCAGATAGTCGCGTGTCAACATGCCGAGCGTCTGCGGCACGACCGGATCGACGCTGCCATGCCCGATGAACAACGGCACCTGTGCGTTGGCTGGCGAACGCTCATCGGCCAACTGCTTCTCAAGCGGCAGGTATCCGGACAAGGCGATGATTCCGGCCAGCGCATCGGCGTGGCGCAGACCGCCCGAGAGAACCATCGCAGCCCCCTGTGAGAACCCGGCGAGGAAAATTCGTGATGCCGCGATACCACGTTCGACTTCGCGTGCGATCAGGGATTCAAGATGGGTGATCGAATCACGGATTCCGGCCTCGTCCTGCTTTTGCGCGATCTCCATGCCTGTGATGTCGTACCACGCGCGCATGCTCATGCCCATGTTGATCGTGACGGGTCGCTTCGGCGCATGCGGAAAGACAAAGCGGATCGCGGGCCAATCCTTGGCCACGAGCTCCTGCACGATCGGAACAAAATCATTGCCGTCGGCGCCGAGACCGTGCAGCCAGATCACCGCAAAGTTTGGATCGGCACCGGTTTCCGTCTGTAGGCAGTCAAGCAACATGGGCGTTCCTGGTTGGATATTGGGCTGCAGGCTGCCCGATTCGGCGTCGGTTTCCAAGCACTACGCTGACTTCTGGCGCATGGATCGGCTGGCATCAGCGGGTATCCTAGTCGATCGCATTCCGCTGGAGACCCCAACGATGTCCCGACTCGCTGTCGCCGCCCTGTGCGCGCTGCTGCCACTGTTCGCTGCACCAGCCCAAGCCATCACGCTCGATCAGGCCATGGCCAATCCGGACTGGATCGGCCCTTCGGTTGAATCGCCGTATTGGAGTGTCGATGGCAAGGCCATCTACTATTCGCTCAAGCGCAAGGGTTCAAACGTTCGTGATTTGCATCGAATTGATCCGGCATCCGGAAAGGACACGCTGATCGATCCGGCTCTGATGGCGAATGCCGATGGCGCGCAAGCGGTATTCACGCGTGATCGTCAACGCGCAGCGTTTCTGCGCAATGGCGACGTCTTCGTCCGCGATGTGGCCAGCGGAAGCCTTCGCCAGATCACACGCTCGCAGGAAAACGAGACCTCGTTGCAATTTTCTGCCGATGATCGCAGTGTGCAATTTCGAATCGGCAACGATTGGTATGTCCACGATCTCAACAACGGGGTCACCTCGCCTGCTGCCGTGTTGCTGACCGAGAAGGATCCTGCTGACAAGAAGCCCGATGATCTTGGCGATCTGCAATTGCGACTTTTTTCGACTCTGCGCGACATCAAGGCTGACCGCGACGCGAGAAAGGCCAATGACGAGACGTTCCGCAAGGGAGATCCCACACGATCACCGTTGCCGTTCTATCTCGGCGATGACATCAAGATCGAGGCCAGCGTACTGTCGCCCGATGCGCACCATATGCTTGTGGTCAGCCGCGACAAGGGCTATGACGAAGGCAAGATTGGCAAGCTGCAACGCTACGTAACCGAATCAGGTTACGAGGAGCACGAGGACGAGCGCGTGCGAGTTGGCCGCAATGCTCCCGCACCCAACAGCATCTGGCTGCTCGACCTGGCCGCACATACCCAGGCGAAGCTGTCGATGGAAGACTTGCCTGGCATCAACGATGATCCTCTGGCGAAAATCCGCGCGGAAAACCGCAACGCCGGTTTGCTCAAGGAAGATGCAGAAAAAGACAAAAAGACAGCCGGTGCCGGCAAGCTGCGCGATGTTGCGGTGGCAGAAATGCACTGGAACCGCGACGGCTCGCAAGTCGCCGTGCAGTTGCGCGCCATCGACAACAAGGATCGCTGGATTGCCACGGTCGATTTCAAGCAGCAACGCCTCGACAACCAGCAGCGCCTCAACGATCCGGCCTGGATCAACTGGTCGTTCAATGATTTCGGCTGGAGCACGGATAGCCGCAGCCTGTGGTACCTGTCCGAAGAATCCGGCTACTCGCAGCTTTACAGCAAGCTCCCGGGTGCCAAGGCGAAAATGCTGACCTCGGGCAAATTCGAGGTTTCCGATCCACAATTGTCTGCCGATGGGCGCTGGTTTTATGTCCGCGCAAATGTCGAGGCACCGTACTCGTACGACGTCTATCGCGTGGCTTCCTCGGGCGGCGAGCTGCAACGCATCAGCTCGGTCAAGGGCATGGAGGGGTTTGCGCTTTCACCCGATGCCAGCCAGTTGGCCTTGCAGCAATCTTCGTCCTACGTGCCAGCCCAGCTCGGCGTGGTTGCGGCGACCGGTGGCGAATCGAAACCGTTGACCGATACCCGCACGGCCGAATACAAGACCTTTGAATGGCCGCAACTCGAAATCGTCCGCGTGCCGTCTTCGCATGCGAAGGAACCGATTTACGCCAAGTTCTACAAACCGACCGATTTCGATGCATCGAAAAAATATCCGGCCGTGCTGTTTGTTCACGGTGCCGGCTATTTGCAGAACACCGAACTCTCCTACCCGAACTATTTCCGCGAGCAAATGTTCCACAATCTGCTGACCTCGAAAGGCTATGTCGTGCTCGACATGGATTACCGCGCTTCGGCCGGTTATGGCCGCGATTGGCGTACGGCGATTTATCGGCAGATGGGTCACCCGGAACTCGAAGATCTGATCGACGGTGTCAACTGGCTGGTCGAGAAACAGTCGGTTGATGCCAAACGCGTTGGCCTCTACGGTGGTTCATACGGCGGATTCATGTCGCTCATGGCCATGTTTCGCGCACCCGAAGTGTTCGCGGCTGGCGCCGCACTGCGGCCAGTCACCGACTGGACTTCGTACAATCACGAATACACCTCGAACATCCTCAACACGCCGCGGGATGATCCGCTGGCCTATCAGCGTTCATCGCCGATCGAATTCGCCGATGGCCTCAAGGGTGGTCTGCTGATCGCCCACGGCATGATCGATGATAATGTCTTTTTCCAGGATTCGGTCCGCCTGTACCAGCGTCTGATCGAATTGCGCAAGGATGATTTCGAGCTTTCCGGCTACCCGCTGGAGCGTCACGGCTTCGTCCATTCGGATTCCTGGTATGACGAATACCGACGCATTCTCAAGTTGTTCGAGACGCATCTGAAATAGCAAGTCGGTGCCCAATGCAAGAATAAAAAAACCCCGCCGAAGCGGGGTTTATTTTGAAACTGTAGCGATGAATCAGTTCATGCGACGGCGGCGCAGCCCGACAAATCCGAACATCGCGAGCAGAGCACCCAGACCGATCAGCGCGCTGGTTCCAAGCGAAGGAAGTTCGCGAGCGGGTTCAAGAGGACCGCCACCGCCACCCGCCACACCTTCTTCGATGCTTACACGATCGATACCAATGTAGTTCGAGTTGTCTCCGGCCGGGCCCGCACCGTGCACGTAGTAGCGGAAAGCGACCCGGCCAGTGCCACTTGAAGGCAGACCATCGGCGTTGGTCAAGGTGTACTGCGCCCAGTCGTCTGGATACCCGCCTGCCGTTTCCGTGGGATTGATATCGGCAACCAGGGTTGCGAAATCACCCGTTCCCTCGCCGGCCGCACCAAAATCTGTGCAGGGCATGACGGTACAGACGCGAATCTGCATCCGATCCGGGTAAATAGACCCCGTCGATGTTCGCGTATAGAACGAAACGGTTGCACCTGTGCCGAAATTGATCGACGGAGTAACCAGCCAGTTGCTGATGATTCCGGAACCGCCATCACCACCGCCATCGGTATTGTTGTAGTTCGCACCGATATACGACGTGGTGGCACCGTCAAAGCCAGCAAAAACGGCGTCATTGCCCTGAAACCAGTCGCTCGTGCCAACGCCATCACTATTGTTTGTCAGCGTCCAGCCCGCTCCCGGCAGGGTCGTGATGTCATCAAAGCCCTCGTCGACAACGATCGCACGCGGGGCCGGATTCGCAGCTGGCGCGGTAAGGTCAGGCGTAAAAGCAGCGCGTGCCAGAGTGTCCGCAGGAGCCGCAACGGCGCCTTGAGCGAGACAAAACGCGACGCTTGCAATTAACAATTTCGTTTTATTCATACGTATACCCCAATCATGATTATTTCAGGAACGACCGCTACTTGGCCACTTGCAACACATTGACAGAGCTGGATCGGTCGAAAGCCGCCGCAAAAGCGGCTCACGCAATCGGAACGTACCAGCTCACAGCCCTCTCAACAAGCAGTGCTGGCGCAAAAGGTGCGCTTCGATACCACTCCAAAAGAGTGCTAAGTCACGAGTTCCGTTCGGCTGTCATCCAGAACTGCGAACGCGTTCAGCTTTTATTGCTGCGGCGCCAGTCAGAATGTTAAAGACCCGTTATTCCAGTTTCTCAATATTTTTGTTAGGCTACACATGAGGTTCACTGGATAACCTCATGATGGTGCTGAAAAATGTCTCTTTCGATGTTGCCGATTTCCCTGCTTGCCCTGACCGCCTTGGTCGCCGTGTGCGTGCGCCGAATTCCAGAAGGGCAGGTCTATTCGCTGCGCCGCTTCGGCGGGCAGACGCGCTTTGTCGGCGCCGGTACGCATTTCATCCTGCCGTTGTTTGAGCGAATCTCGCACAAGATGAGCCTCGCCGGCAGCCGCATCGAAGTCACCGCGGCACTTCGTTCTGGCAAGGATTGTCTGGCCTCGGTGTACTTCCAGGTCCTTGATCCGCAACGTGCCGACCACGTCATCGAATCGGTTGACGCTCTGTTGAGCGCGCGCGCGGCCGATCTTCTGGCCAGCGAAACGATGCCGCTCGATCAGCTGGAACGTCGCTTGTGGATGAAGCAGACCCTCAATAGCGAGGTTCGCGAACGCGGCCTGCTGGTTACCCGGATTGATCTGCGCGAAGCAGCCTGAACACCTAAACCCGCGTCACGGCTGGATTTTGCACGTCCGCACCGCGATACTGGCGCCCCTTTCGATTCCGAGCGACGCATGTCTGACCGCGACCCGCTGAGGCTGCGGCTGCGTGCTGGGCTGGCGACACTGAAGCTGGATGTCCCTGATTCGACGATCGAGCAGCTGCTCGATTACGTCGAACTGCTTCTGCGCTGGAATGCCGCCTACAACCTGACGGCCGTTCGCGACGCAGGCGAAATGGTCACCCGACATCTGCTCGATTCGCTGGCCGTCCTGCCCTATGTGGCGGGCGCATCCTTGGCTGACCTCGGCACCGGAGCTGGCGTTCCCGGCATTCCGCTGGCGCTGGCGAACGCGGATCTGGATGTCCATTTGGTTGACTCGAACGGCAAGAAGACGCGCTTTCTTCGCGAAGCCGTTCGACACCTGAAACTGGGCGGTCGCGCTCACGTGGACGAATGCCGGGTCGAAACGCTGGTCGGCAAATTCGATTGCATCACGGCACGCGCATTCGCGACACTGTCCGACATGCTGACCTGGGGAGGTCATCTGCTCAAACCGGATGGCCGCTGGCTGGCGCTCAAGGGGCGATTCCCGCAGGATGAGCTCGACAATCTCACGACCGGCTTCTCGATCGAGGCAGTGCATCGACTCGATGTGCCCGGTCTGGATGCCGAACGGCATCTGGTCATCATCAAACGCACGCTGGACGATTCGGCTGCACGGAACCTTCCATGACACGCATCATCGCCGTCGCAAATCAGAAGGGCGGAGTCGGCAAGACGACCACCGCCGTCAACCTCGCTGCAGCCCTGGCCGAGACGCGCCGACGCGTGCTGCTGGTCGATCTCGACCCACAGGGCAACGCGACGATGGCTGCGGGCATCGACAAGCGCCAGGCAAAACCCAATGGTTGCGATGTGCTGCTTGAAGAAGCGGCCATCGAGGATGCCATCGTAAAAACCGAAGGTGGGTTCGACTTGTTGCCCGGCAGCGGCGACCTGACCGCAGCCGAGATCAAGTTGATGGACGCGCTCGCTCGCGAACACCGGCTCAAGGAACAACTCGACAAGCTCGGTGATCGCTATCACACGATCCTGATCGACTGCCCGCCCTCGCTGCATCTGCTCACCCTCAATGCATTGACCGCAGCGCATGGCGTGCTGATCCCGATGCAGTGCGAGTACTTTGCGCTCGAAGGGCTTTCGAGCCTGGTCGACACAATCAAGGCGGTGCGCAAACGCCTGAATCCCGGACTTGAGATTGAAGGTCTGCTGCGAACGATGTACGACGTTCGCAACAACCTCAGCAACGATGTCTCGGCACAACTGCACAAGCATTTTGGCGACAAGCTGTTGCGCTCGATCATCCCACGCAATATCCGTCTGGCCGAAGCACCC
>JBDSPX010000133.1:0-6411 GCA_039930065.1 Dokdonella sp. | reverse complement strand
CTCGTTGATGATTCCGCCGAGGTGCATGCACGCGCGCGTCAGCACGCAGGCAACGGAGCTTGTCATCTCGATCAGTTCGGACTTGCCGAGCGCGCGACGGACTGGCGCGGCAACAACAACATCGCCGAATCGATCATTGATCAATTGCGCAAGGAGCCCCATCCCGAGCCGCGCTGGATTGTCTGCGGAGCGGGCACCGGAGGCACTTCGGCAACGATTGGTCGCTACCTGCGCTACCGCCGTCTGGCCACGCAACTGTGCGTTGCTGAACCGCAAGGCGGTGCCTTTGCCGAAGGCTGGCGCAGGCGCGATCGTCTCGTTCGCGCCGCGCAACCGACCGTGATCGAAGGCATTGGTCGTCCAACGGTTGAGCCTGGCTTTCTGTTTGAGGTTGTCGATCAGGTTGCCGAAGTGGAGGATGCCGCATCGATCGCTGCGGCTTGGCAACTCGAAACCCTGCTCGGTCATCGCTATGGTGGATCTTCCGGAACCAATCTGGTGGCGTGCCTGCAACTTGCCGCCGACATGCGGGCGCGCGGCGAAACAGGCAGCATTGTCACCTTGCTTTGTGATCGCGGCGAACGCTACGCGGAAACTCTGTTTGATAGCGTATGGCTCGAATCCCGCTCAATCGACCTCGCACCCTGGCGGCAGGCGTTGCAGCAGGCGATTGAGACTGCGCACTTGCCGGATCAATTGATCGAGCGCCGCAACGGCTGATCGGCACGCATTCTTGTACGCACGCTTGGTATCGATTTGGTCGCCTCAGCAAGGGTTGGGTCTGGCCGTCGTAAGCTCGGCGAATGAACGCCACACCGATATCGATTTTCACCATAGGTCACTCGACCCGCCCGCTTGATGCGTTCCTCGAACTGCTCGCCGAATGCCGTATCGAGTGCGTCGTGGATGTGCGTCGCTTGCCTGGTTCGCGTCGCTATCCTCAGTACAACGCTGATGCGCTCGAGTCCAGCCTTGCCAGTCAAGATATTGATTATTGGCATCTCGAAGCCTTGTGTGGTCGTCGCAGCAAAGCCGAGCTCGACGGTGCAAAACCGGCTACGTTCTGGCGCAATGCAAGTTTTGGACGTTACGCCGCTTATGCACGTAGTCCGGCGTTCGCGAAAGGCATCGAGGCCTTGTTGTATCGAGCGCTTGAACAACGCTGCGCGTTGATGTGCTCCGAAGCCGTGTGGTGGCGCTGCCATCGGCGAATCATCGCTGATCATCTGCTGGCGCGGGGTGCCCTCGTATTCCACATCATGGGTCAAGGTAACGTCGAGGCTGCCGAGCTCACGCGTGGTGCCATTCTAGACAAGGGCAGTGTTGTCTATCCCGCTCCGCCGAGTGATCACCTTATTGAGGATAAAGATAGAAGTGGAGAAAAAGCATGAGTCCATCATTCAAGGTCGGTGATCATGTGGGCTGGAATTCCGAGGCAGGTCAGGTCAGCGGCCACATCCGCAAGATTCATACAAAAGATTTCAGCTGGAAGGCCTATACCCGGCACTGCAGCGAGGACGATCCGCAATACGAGATTGAAAGTGACAAGTCCGATCACATCGCGATGCACAAGGGCAGCGCGCTGCGCCACCTCAGTGGTTGAATTTCTAGCCGATTGTGGCTACGCGACGCGGCTAGTTCAAAGGGTTGCCAGTAGATTTCTGGCTTCCGCCTGGGCGGCGCGGTAGGACGTCTCCCAACTCGTGGCGTTCGGGGTCGACAATGCGACTCGCGTAAGCAATCGTTGCATCGCGTCCATTTGCGTGAGCAACAGCTGGATCTGATCGAGCGCCTCGCTGTGCTCCTGCATCGAAACCAGCAGGATCTTGCGATCCTGGCAAACGCCAATGCAGGTTTGCGGCGCTTCAATACGGCCGCAGCCGATGCACTGCCAGGCGGGAATCGGATCGCTCATGGCATCAGTGCGCATGCTCGCTGTTGGAATCAGCTACGGGTGGCCAGTCGGGATCGTCAAAACGCTGCGGATAGTCGGCTACCGCCTGGCGCATCGCGGCCACCGATGAGGTGTCGGCCGGATTCGCCTTGAAAGCCTGGACGCCATCAAGTAGCGGAACCAGCATGGCGTGAAGCGCGCTATCGGCTTGGGCGTCGAGTTTGCAATTGGCGAACAGATAGTCGATGGCGCTGCCGATGTCGTCGACGCGCTGCTTGGTGATCGATTCCGGCATGTGGCCCATTTCGTAATGACGCAAATCGTCGAGCGACTTGCGGATACGCGACATGCCTTCGCGCAGTGCGGCATCGGTTGCGAAGCGCTCGGAAGACTCGCCAGGCGCAGTGACGGCGGCTGCATGCGCGTGAGCATGCTCATGCTCATGCTGGGCAATCGCCCAAGGCGTGGCTAAAAACGGTAGGGCAATGACCAGGGATAGCGCTAGCGTTCGCATCTTCATCGTGCGTCTCCGTGCAGTTATTGGGGTGGTGCCGATAGTCTAGTCAGCGTTGAGTCGGCCAACACTGACCCAGATCAACGCGCGGCTTCACAGCGGCCCTGTTTGAGTCGGAACGATGTTGGACAAGCCGCGCGAATGACGAATTCTTGCTGGGTAATCGCTTGACGCCTGATCCTGATCAAGGCGTAGATGCGAATCGTTCGCGACAATGAGATCGAGCGGAGACACCAACCGTCCTCCGCACCGATTCAGCTTCAGTGGAGCGCACCATGATTTCCGAGACCCTCTCACTGCGAATTCCGAACGCACGCAACGTCGAGGCCGAAGCCATCAATCTCGGTTTCATCCTTGAGTTTTCGAGCCATGAGGAATCGGCTTCTCGCCTTGCCGAGCTTCCGGTCTTGTTGGCCAGCGCGCCACACCGGATGATGTTTTTCGCCGGGGCCTCGGCCATCCTCGTCTCGATGCTATGGTGGGCCTGCGTGCTCGCGGGCGGCTATTTTGGATTTGCCGTGCCAGCCGCTCCGGTACCGCCCGGATGGGCGCATGCGGTATTCACCCAGTACGGCATGTTGCCTTTCTTCATCTTCGGCTTCCTGCTGACTGTATTCCCACGCTGGATGGCACAACCGGCATTGAGCCAGCGTCATTACGTGCCGGTGTTCCTCGGCGTCTTTGGTGGCTATCTTCTTTCGCATATCGGACTGCTGAATCTGAAGCCCTTGCTGATCACCGGCGTGCTGATGATGCTCGGTGGCTGGGCCTACGCCTTGTTCGTGCTTGGCCGGATTCTGCTGCTAAATGGCGCAAAAGATCGAACGGGTTTGTCCTGCTTCTCGGCTCTCGTTCTGGGTTTCATCGGTTTGGGCGCATTCGCTGCCTTCACGCTCGGTGGATCGGCCGAATGGGCGCTGGCGTCGATCAAGATCGGTACCTTCGGGTTGTTGCTGCCGGTCTATTTCACGGTCATCCAGCGCATGCTGCCGTTCTTCAGCGCGAGTGCGATCGGCCCGAGCTACACGATGTTCAAGTCGACCTGGAGCCTGCCGGTGTTCTGGCTACTTTCGCTGAGCCATCTTGTTCTCGAAATCGCGCATCGGCCGCAATGGCTGTGGCTGCCGGATATACCGATGGCCGGTTTTTTCCTCTTCCACTGGCTCAAGTGGCAACCGTGGAAATGCATGCGGCCGGGTCTGTTGGCCGTGCTGCATATCGCGGCCGCGTGGTTGCCGATCGCGTTTGCACTCTTCGCGTTTCAAAGCTTGCTGGTTTTTTCGGAGTCTGCGACGAGTATCGGCCGCGCACCGGTGCACGCGCTGACGATTGGTTTCTTTGGATCGATGCTTGTCGCCATGGTCACGCGCGTGACCCAGGGCCACTCTGGCAGGCCGCTCGAAATGGGGCGAATCCCGTGGTTGACGTTTATTCTTTTGCAGGCAGTGGTGTGTATCCGAGTGCATGCCGAACTCGCATCCGACATGCCGCTGTGGCTGGTGATTGCGGCGTGGGCATGGCTGATCGCCTTCCTGCCCTGGGTAATTCGCTCGATCTGGATCTTCACCACGCCGCGGATCGACGGCAAGCCAGGCTGACCGACGCTATCGGAAACGCGCCGAACCTCATCAACACTCGATGACGTTGACCGCGAGACCACCGCGCGAGGTTTCCTTGTATTTGTCGCGCATGTCACGCCCGGTATCGCGCATGGTCTTGATCACCTTGTCGAGCGAGACACGGTGTTTGCCGTCGCCACGCATGGCCATGCGTTGTGCGTTGATCGCCTTGACCGAGCCCATTGCATTGCGTTCGATACAAGGGATTTGCACGAGGCCGCCAATCGGATCGCAGGTCAGGCCAAGATTGTGTTCCATGCCGATCTCAGCCGCATTTTCAACTTGGTAAATGCTGCCGCCAAGCGCCGCGGTCAATCCGCCAGCAGCCATCGAACAAGCCACGCCAACCTCGCCCTGGCAGCCGACTTCAGCACCCGAGATCGAAGCGTTCTCCTTGTACAAAATGCCTATCGCGCCCGAGGTCAGCAGGAAATCGATGATGCCGGCTTCGTTTGCGCCGGGACAGAAACGTTCGTAGTAATGCATGACGGCGGGCATGATGCCGGCTGCGCCATTCGTGGGTGCCGTGACCACACGACCACCGGCCGCGTTCTCTTCATTGACGGCCAGCGCATACAGGTTGACCCAGTCGAGGATGGTCAGCGGATCGCTCAAGGCGCGTTCGGGGAGTGAGCGCAATTCGGCATTCATCGCTGGCGCGCGCCTTGCGACCTTGAGGCCGCCTGGCAAGACCCCCGTCTCAACCATGCCACGCGCCACGCACGCCTGCATCGCACGCCACAGTTTCAAAAGCCCTTCGCGAATCTCGGCTTCGCTTCGCCAGACCATTTCATTGGCGAGGATGACACCGGCAATACTCTTTCCGGATTCTTCGCAGCGAGCGAGCAACTCGTCGCCGCTGTTGAACGGATAGGGCACGACGGTGGTATCGGCGACGATACGGTCATCGGCCGCTTCATCGTGGTTGACGACGAAACCGCCACCGACCGAGTAATAGTCGCGCGTGGCCAGTTCATTGCCATCCGCATCGAACGCTGAAAAACGCATGCCATTGCTGTGATACGGAAGTTTCTGGCGTTTGTTGAAGATCAGGTCGGTCTTCTCGTCAAAATCGATCGCATGCTTGCCCAGCAGGTGAATGCGCTTTTCGCTGCGGATGCGTGCGAGTTTTTCGGCAATGATGTTCGGGTCGATGCTGTCGGGCCATTCGCCTTCGAGTCCACACAGCACGGCCTTGTCGGTACCGTGGCCGCGACCGGTCAGGGCCAGCGAGCCGAACAGTTCGGCGCGGATGCGCGTGGTCTTGTCGAGCAGAGCACGCTCATCCAGCCAGCGGTTGATGAAGCGCGCTGCTGCACGCATCGGACCCACGGTGTGCGAAGAGGAAGGGCCGATACCGATCTTGAAAAGGTCGAAAACGCTGACAGCCATGACAAAGCCGGAGGTGGACAGGAGTGCCGCATTCTACGCTGGAAGCGTGGCGGTTCCGATGCCACCGGAAATCGTTGGCGGCAACGATTCGTCGCGATTCAGCCACGCTATACTTCGGCCCCGCTGTTGTTCGACAGTCCGGGGTTTCATCAGAGGGAGTTCACCATGTTCGAGAAATTTTCACAGAGCTGGTCACTGATCAAGGCCAGTGCCTCGGTACTGCGTTCCGACAAGGAGCTGCTCGTGTTTCCGCTGCTCTCGGCGATCAGTTGCATCATCGTTGCAGCATCGTTTTTTGTTCCGGCGATCTTTGCCGGGGTATTCAGCGGGCTCGATCGTGAGCACATGAACCCACTGTATTACGTCTTCCTTTTCGCCTTCTACGTGGTCCAGTACTTCGTCATCATCTTCTTCAACTCGGCCCTGATCGGTGCGGCAATGATCCGCCTCAACGGCGGTGACCCGACCGTTGCTGACGGCTTTCGCATCGCGATGTCGAAGTTGCCGGCCATTCTTGGTTACGCGGTGATCGCTGCGACCGTCGGCGTGATCCTGCGCGCACTGCAGGAACGTGCGGGTTTCATCGGTCGCATGGTTGTGGGCATGATCGGCCTGGCCTGGACCGTGGCTTCGTTCCTCGTCGTGCCGGTGCTGGTCAGCCAGGACATCGGCCCGATTGATGCGGTCAAGCGCAGTGCCGACCTGCTCAAGAAGACCTGGGGCCAGAACCTGATTGGCACCGGCGGCATTGGCCTGGTGTTTGGGTTGGCCATCGTTGCCTTTGTCATCGTTGGTGGTTCTGTCATCGCGCTCGCGGTGTCGAGTGGCATTCTCGCCCTGACGATCACGGCGATCGTTGCCTTCGTCGTCGTCCTGCTGATGATGATATTGATCCAGGCCGCACTGCAGGGCGTATACGCCGCCGCGCTGTATCGCTACGCGACTGAAGGCGAAGCGGGTCAGGGTTTCGACAAGGCCATGGTTGCCAGCGC
>JBDSPX010000132.1:0-8303 GCA_039930065.1 Dokdonella sp. | reverse complement strand
CAAAGCGTTCGCCGCGCGCCAACGCATTACGCAACGAAGGCGGTAATTGGTCCACGGAGAAGTCCGCGAGGGCGGGAATTTCCAGTTCCTTGTAACCGTGGCCGAGTGGCGCGAAGCGTTCGCCGAGGTCGATTACCTCGGCCATCGCCGCACGCAAGGCCGATCCTGCCCCATCACAGCCCAGAATGATGCCGGCATGATGCGCGTACGCGACGTCGTCTTCGCTGCGCAGATGCAACGTGGATGTCGCCCAATCGACCGAGTCGAGGCGCTGGTCGAAGTGGAGGCTCGCACCCGCTTCTTCAGCCGCATCGAGGAGGGTGGTATTCAAGCTGCCGCGATTGACTGACCAGATCACCTCGGAATCGTCGCGCCCATAGCGCTGCAAGTTCGTCTGGCCATCCAGATCATGGATCATGCGGCCGCGCATCATGACCGCGATCGGTTGCATGCGCTGCTGCAGACCAGCAAGGCGAAGCCCATGCCAGCCTCGTTCGGCAAGCGCGAGATTGATCGAGCGTCCGCCGAGAAATCCGGCCCGGCGCGGATCGGATCGGCGCTCAAACACACTCACCGCAAAGCCGCGCTGGGCGAGCAAGGTAGCGAGGAGCGAGCCGACGAGGCCGGCGCCGACAATCGTGACAGCGGCTTTTTTCATCTTGGGATTATCGCGAAGTGCGCCACTGCGCGACCGATTCGATCAGGCGGCGGCAATCGATGAAACGGTTGTACAGCGGCGTCGGCGATGCGCGGATGATATCCGGCTCGCGCCAATCGACCACGATGCCATCGCGCTGCAAATGCTCGAACAGTTTGCGGCCCGATTCACGCGGACCTTTCACGCGCAATGACAACTGACAACCGCGACGTGAAGCCTCTTTTGGAGTGACCACGGCGAGCACGTCGGAGACGCGCTGCTCGATCAACCATTCGAGATAGCCGGTCAATGCGCGCGATTTTTCTCGCAGCGCAGAGAAGCCTGCACGCTTGAATACGTCGAGTGACATGCGCAATGGCGCAAGCGCGAGGATTGGCGGATTCGAGAGCTGCCAACCATCGGCGCCCGGCGTTGGCTTGAACTCCGGGCCCATTTCGAAGCGAGTGGATTTTTCGTGTCCCCACCAGCCGGCAAAGCGCGGCCGCGTTGTGTTCGCATGGCGTTCGTGGACAAATGCAGCGCCGACCGCGCCGGGTCCGGAATTGAGATATTTGTAGGTGCACCACACGGCAAAGTCGCAGCCGACATCATGCAGATTCAGATCAATATTGCCGGCTGCATGGGCGAGGTCGAAACCGACCATGCAGCCCTTGGCATGGGCAGCTTTTGTGATCGAAGCAAGATCGAACGATTGGCCGGTCAGGTATTGGACGCCGGGCAACAGCACGAGGGCGACACGCGATCCGTGTTGCTCGATGGCTGCAAGAACCGCCGCATCGGACAAAGTTCCGTCGGCCAGATCTGGCTCCAGTTCGATCAAGGCATCGTCGGGATCATAACCATGAAAGCGAACCTGGGCTTCCACGGCATAGCGATCAGACGGAAATGCACTTTTCTCGATCAGGATGGCCGACCGCTCCGCGCTCGGTCGATAAAAGCTCACCATGAGCAAATGCAGATTGACGCTGAGCGAGTTCATCGCGACGACTTCAATGGGCTTGGCACCGACAATGGCGGCCAGATCGTCACGCACAAACTCGTGATAGTCCATCCATGGCAGACGCCCACGAAAATGGCCTTCGACTGCGAGCTCACTCCAGTAGTCGAGTTCGTCGATGACGGCCTGACGGGTCGCGCGCGGTTGCAGACCGAGAGAATTGCCGCAGAAATAGGCGATGTCGCGCCCACCCTCTTGCGGGATATGGAACTCGGCGCGGAACCGCCCAATGGGATCAGCCGCATCCGCAGCAAGCGCCCAGGACTCGCTGGATTCGCGTTGGCCGACGTCGATCATTTCAGTGATGAGGCGACGCTGTCGCAGCCGCTGTCGAATGTGCTGCTCCAGGCTTTGTCTGTGTCCTTGAGCAAGGGGCGCTGGCAGCGAACCTGCACGGCAATCTCGCCCATCAGAGTGAATCGATCGCGGATTTCGTATCGGGTCTTGCCGCGTAAGACAAAGTAGTGATGGATGCCGGTATTGCTTCCATCGAGCACGGCTTCATAGCCCGTCTGCGCCTTGGACAGCATCATCTCGTTCTGGGTGGCCTCGACGAAAGCAGCCGCCGACTTGAGCTGACGCGTCTTCACCGTGACGCTGGCCATGTCGTCGGTGCCGGTGGCGGCGGGATCGGTAATCTGAAACGTGATCGCCTGCGGGTTGCCGTCTGATTTCTCCATGATTGCGCTAAAGTCATGCGGAACGCTGAAGCTGACTTTACCGTCGTTGAGATTGAAGTTGGTGCGGTCTTGCGCATGCGCGCTGCCAATAGCGGCGAGCAGGATCAGGGGAAACAGTTTCATCGAGTTACTCCGTATCGTCTTGCGCAAAGCGCGAGTAGGGAAGGTTGAGCCATTCGAGCGCGGTGCCATGGAACAAGCGAGCTTGATCAACACTGGAAAGCTTCAGTGCGCTGATGCCGCTGCCCGGTTCCTGCTCACCGAGCGGGAACGGATAGTCGGTGCCGAGCATGACCGTATCGACACCGGCGACCTCGATCAGATAGCGCAATGCAGCGTCATCGTGAACGCAGGAATCGAAATAGATGCGACCGAAATAGTCACGCGGATTGCGCGCGTTGTCGGTGGCGACGAGATCTGGACGCATGCGGAATCCATGCTCGATTCGACCGATTGAATATGGGAATGAACCGCCGCCATGGGCGAAACACACGCGCAACTTCGGCAGACGTTCGAGCACGCCACCGAAGATCAGACAACAGGCTGCGCGCGCCTGCTCGGCCGGCATGCCGACGAGCCAGGGCAGCCAGTATTTCGGCATGGTTTCCTTGCCCATCATGTCCCAGGGATGGACGAGGATCGCTACACCAAGGTCAGCCGCGGCTTCGAAAAACGGAAACAATTCCGGCGCATCGAGATTCCAGTTCTCGATATGCGAGCCGACCTGCACAGCGGTAATGCCGAGTTGATCGACACAGCGTTCGAGTTCCTGGATGGCCAGGGTCGGTGACTGCAGCGGAACCGTGCCGATACCGGCGTAGTTGCGCGGATAGCGTCGGCAGATCTCGGCCGTGTGGTCATTGAGGAAGCGATGCAGCTCCAACGCCTGACTGGGTTTGGCCCAGTAGGAAAACATCACGGGAACCGTCGAGACGACCTGCACATCAACCGCAAACTTCGAATAGTCGGCGACGCGGACTTCCGGGTCGTAGGCGTTGGCCCAGACCTCGCGGAAGAATTTGCCGTCCTTGTAAATGCGATGCCGCCCCTCGGCGTTGACCATGACCGGAAAACGGTCATCGCGGTATTTCTCGGCGAGATTCGGCCAGGTCTCGGGGAGGATATGCGCGTGGGTATCGATTTTCAGCATCGCAGGAGTTTAACCCAATGGGCGAGTGAGCTGACGCGAACGAGGTCGCTTTCGTCGGCCCGCCACAGACTCAGCTGTAGCGATCAGGCGCGGGATTCAGATGTCCGCAGGCCTTGCAGGTTCGCGCATCAATCGAAGCATAGAAGCGATCGAAGACGGCGAGGAAATCGACTTCGACATCGACGAGATTGAAAAACTCTTCGTAGAGTTTGTGATTGCAGCGTTCGCAATACCAGAGCAGGCCGTCCTTTTCATGGGGCAAGCGTTTGCGCTCAATGACGAGGCCGACGGAATTGGCACTGCGTTGTGGTGAATGTGGAACACGCGGCGGCAGGTAGAACATGTCGCCAGCGCGAATCGGAATGTCGCGAACCTGACCGTTTTCCTGGATCTTGACGACCATATCGCCTTCCAGCTGGTGGAAGAACTCGGGGCCCTCATCGCAATGGTAATCGGTGCGCGCATTCGGACCGCCGACGATCATGATGATGAAGTCGCCATTGACGATGCATTTGTTGCCGACCGGCGGCTTGAGCAGATGGCGATGCTCGTCGATCCATTGCTGCAGATTGAAGGCGGGAGTGATCATGGCGACGAAGACCGGAAATCGTGTTGACCAAGGATGCTAACGGATAAAGCGGTCCGCGTCGTCCGGATCCGGCATGAAGCAAACATTGCGTCGGCCAAACCAGCGATAGCGATTGCGAGCGATCCATCGATAGATCGCATCACGCAGCGGATACGGAATCAACCAGGCGATCCATGCAAGTCGCCATGGCCAGCCGAGTGCATCGGCGACGCGAATGACGGCGGCCGTCTCGGTCCACATTTGCGCCTCGTCGACGAGCACGAAGGATTCAGGATTGATCGCATCAATACCGGCGCGTTCGAGCAAGCGGCGACCGGCCTCGGACTGGATGGTTGCAAAGCGCAAGCGGCGACCTTTGTCGTGACGCAGAAGAAACTGCACCGAGCCGCTGCAGAGCAAACATTGCGCATCGAATACGACAATCATGTGCTGCCATCCAGGTCAGCAAGATCGAGATGGCCTGAATAGGCCACGAGCAAGCCCAAATTTCTAAATTTTGCGCCGACATCAAAATGGAAATGCTGGCCGATACCGTGTTCAACCGCCCAAACCTCTGGAAACCAGCGCGTTGGCCAAGGGATTCCGAGGATGTGTATCGCTTCGAGATGCATGGAGAGTTGACCTTGCTTTACCTCAAGCGAGAATCGGAGTTGTGCTGGCCCGATGTGTTCGTCCAGAAAGCCGCCAACATCGGTTCGAAGCCGTGAGCGCATGGTCCGACGAGGAAATCGGCGGGTCCATATCTCTCCAGACTTATCTGCCTCAAGATCAAAGCAAAACACGCCGTCATTGCAGGCGGATGGAAGGCGCATCAGTGTACACATCACTCGTCCGAGAAACGATTCCGGCCCTCGAATCGAGCAGCGACCGTTCAGCCGATGCGTGCCTCGCAAGGAATGGAATTGTTGAACTGCGGCATCGAGCAAATTGAAGCGTTTGTCGAGAATGCGCTTATAAAGTGTAGTCACCAGAAAGATCAAGCAGATTCGGGTAACGCGGCGATGCACTTCAGCTCAATCGCAATTTGCGTCGGCAATGCCGTGATGCCGAGTGTCGTCCGGCAAGGCTGCGCATCGGTAAAGTGCTCGGCGTAGCAGCGGTTGTATGTGCCGAAGTCGGCTTGCATGTCGGTCAGAAATACGGTGACATCGACCAGATCCTGCCAGCGTGCGCCGCTGGCTTCGAGCACGGCACGAACGTTGGCAAACACCTGTCGGCATTGTGCTTCGATGTCGTAGCCGATGAGTCTGCCATCACCATCATGCACGTTGCCGGGAATCGAGTTGTCCTGCGGACTGCGTGGGCCCACTCCCGAAAGGAAAAGCAGATTGCCGACGCGACGTGCGTGTGGATACGCACCGACAGCCTTGGGTGCCATCGCTGCGTGGACGATATTGTTCATGGTTTCGCGCCGCCTGCACGGACAACAATGGTTTCCTTATGGCGTGCCTGATTGTCCATGTCCCGGGAAAGAATCTGGTACGTGCCGGGACGCAGCCATAGGTCGGCAACTGGAAACGGATCGCTGCTCTGTCGCACCTTGCCGCCGTAGGCGTTCATCTTTCCCTTGAACTCGATGACAACGCGATCTGCCGGGATGGCTTCGTCTGGGTAGCCCTCATAACGAGCCTCGACCATGCACGGATAGTGGTTGTCGCACATGCGACCGCTGACTTCTGTGGGTTCACGCATTCCGCCCAGAGAAAGCCAGGTGGGGCGGCCGTGCTGCATGATTTCCTCTGGAAAAAAGACGCTGACGTCATAGGCTTTTGCCTTGAGCGACCACGGCTCGCCTTTCTGGTTGATAAAGACGATCGCCTGCTTTGGAGCGAGCTTGTGCATGGCGTCGCGATAATACGGATGATCACTGGCCAACTTGTCGTGCGGAATCAGCATCGTCTGCTCAATCGTCAGTGGATCAATATCGGTGATGCGCGCGAAATGCTGGGCCATTGCGGCACCATTGAGATATTTGCCGTGTTCCTGGATATGCGCGTAGCCGGCATTGACGACCAGTCGTGCGTCGGGGTGATCCGTATAGACATCGCGCTTGAGATTGCGAGCCTGCTCTTCTTCACGTGCATCTCCCGTCACATCTGAAAGCGCTTCGTAGGCAACCACCCGGTAGCCCAGTTTGAGCGCCTCGCGAACCATCTCTGCATAGACCGGCTCTTCGGTATAGAAACCCGTCGCGTGGATTGCATAGCCGCGTTTCTGCAGATCGGGCATGTCAGGCTGGTTGAGGGTTTCAGCGGCGAATGTGTCAAAACCTTCCTTGCGCAGGGCAGCTAGCATCTGCACGGTCAGGCCGCGGGTCAGCGGATAGCTGTGGTTTTCGTTGAAAAACACAGCCTTCTGATCCTTTGCCAGGCGAGCGATCGCCTCGGTCGCGGGTTCGGCCTTCCAGTCGGAAGCTTCAAGTGGTGACTCTGCATCGTCTCCGGCAGCTTTCTGCACAATCGAGAAACTGTTGCGCGCACCGGCATAGTCGCCGACCCAGGTTTGGTACCAGCTCAAGTACTGGTTGAAAATCACTCGAAATGCAAAATTACTGTCGCTGGCATACGCATCGCGCATGAATACGTATTGCGCCAACAGCCCCTTTCGGGTCTGTGCTTCGGCCATGATTTGTTCGGATTTGGCGACGGCGGCTTGCTGTTGGTGAACATTTGCGCTGCCGGTTGCGGGAGGTGCTGCCGCTGAGGCAATCGTTGGTGCCGTCAGAGCCAGCGCGATCGCAATGCGCGCAAGGCCAAAATTTAGCTCACAACAAGTATTGCCGTTTCTCGATTCGAAGAGTTGCATCAAGGATTCTCCCATACGATCACACTTTGTGATCCGATCAATTAGTACTATGAGTGTTCGATACAGATATTTTTTGCCTCGGTGAAGAAACGCAAAGCATCGACACCGCCTTCGCGACCAACGCCGGAATTCTTGACGCCGCCAAACGGTGTGCGCAAATCGCGCGACATCCAGCAATTGATCCAGACGATCCCGAACTCGAGTTTCGCCGCGAGACGATGGGCGCGGCCAAGGTCGCGAGTCCACAGTGATGCGGCCAATCCGTAATTGCTGTCGTTGGCGATTCGAATCGCGTCCGTTTCATCATCAAATGGAACAAGACTGACGACGGGACCGAAAATCTCGTCCTGATTGGTACGGTTTTCAGATTCGAGCCCTTCGACAACGGTCGGCGCGACAAACCAGCCGTCGCTGCAGCGACCCTCAACGGTCACGGATGTTCCGCCACAGGCAATCTGCCCGCCCTCCTCACGCGCAGTCGCGATGGCCGCCATGACCTTGTCGAAATGTGCCTTGGAAACGAGGGCGCCAAGATCGCTAGCGGGATCGCGCGGATCGCCGACGCGCAGCATTTTCACTGCAGCGAGGTAGCATTCGCGAAATTTTGTGTAAATCGAACGCTGCACGAGCAAGCGTGAGCCACACAGACAAATCTCACCCTGGTTGGCAAATCCAGAGCGTACGATCGTGGCGAGGTTGGCGTCGCTGAAATCGAAATCCTCGAATACGATCGCAGGATTCTTTCCTCCCATTTCGAGCGATAGCTTCTTGAACATGGGCGCAGCCGTGGTCGCGATCGCGGCACCGGTTTTTGTGCTGCCGGTAAATGAGACCGCTTTGATGGCAGGATGCTCGACAATCGCTTGACCCACCGTCGGTCCTTCGCCGTGAACAATGTTGAGAACGCCGGGAGGAAAGCCCGCGGCGATACTCAGCTCGCCGAGGCGGGCAGCTGTGCAAGGAGTGATCTCCGACGGTTTGGCGACGACCGTATTTCCTGCTGCAAGCGCTGGCGCGATCTTCCAGGTGAAAAGATAGAGCGGTAGATTCCACGGCGAGATGCAGGCGACCACACCGAGCGGCTGACGCAAGGTGACGTTGAGCGTATGCGCGTTGCTGACGTGCGCCTCGCTGGCCCATTGTGTAATCGCCGCAGCGAAGAAGCGCAAATTCGACACCGCTCGTGGAATATCAATGTTGCGCGCAAGCGCAACGGGCTTGCCGTTGTCGCGTGATTCGAGCTCGGCAAGCGATTCAAGTTCCGCTTCGATCAGATCGGCCAGGCGTTGAAGCAATCGTGATCGATCTTCGGGCGAGGTTGCCGCCCAACCTGGAGCGGCTCTCTGCGCGGCGGCGACGGCTTTGTCGACATCCTCTGTTTGCGACGCAGGACAGTGTGCAAACACGTTGCCGGTCGCTGGCTC
>JBDSPX010000131.1:0-3422 GCA_039930065.1 Dokdonella sp. | reverse complement strand
AAACAAGACATGAGTAATGGTCATGACGTGCGACGACGCTGCTACTTGTAGGAGCAGGCTTCAGCCGCGATGCTCTTTTAGCATCCTGCCGCGAGCATCATGGCCGAAGCCGTTTCCAACAGAGTTGGATTGCAGCGGCGAGCTCCGATGGAGAGGGCCTTTGCCTAGCCTTCCCCCAGTTTCGTATTTTGAACTTTCTCGGGCTTGGCCTGCTTGTAGCCGCCAACGCCACTATGAAGTTCGGCGGAGTTTTCCGTCCAACGCATCAAAGAAAGATGCCTGCAATTCGGCGCTGACCGGCACTTTCCAGTAACGTGAATCGGCGAAACGCATGCATTTGATGGCGTCTTTCTCGGTCATCAGGATTGGTAGTGCATCGCCGAAGGCGAGATCCTCTGCGCTCAACGCGTGATGATCGGTGAATGCGTGTTCGATCAGCTCGATACCCATGTTTCGAAGGCTTTGAAAAAATCGCTGGGGATTTCCGATCCCTGCAACGGCATGAACCGTTGAGCCGGAGTATTCGGACAGCAATCGCGGTTCGGCGCCCGCAGCGAGACCCACCACCTTGTTTCCCTTCAAACCCATCGGAATTTCGTTGTTCCGGGGCTCTCCGCCATTGCAGACAACGAAATCCACAATGCGCAAACGTGAGGTCGGTTCGCGTAGTGGTCCTGCGGGCAGCAAATGGCCGTTGCCGAAGCGGCGCTGGCCATCGATCACACAGATTTCGATATCACGAGCCAGTGATGGATTCTGCAAGCCATCGTCGGCGACGATCACGTCAATTCCGGAATCGAGAAGCAAGCGCGCCGCTTGGACACGGTTGCGGCCAATCGCTACAGGCACGCCACTGCGATGACGAATCAGGCTCGGCTCATCGCCAACGATCGCGGGATCGGGGGTGTCGTCGAGCAGTCTCGGTGTTGTGGCGGATCCGCCGTAGCCGCGACTGACCACGCCGGGATTCCAGCCGCGCTCGCGCAATGCGTCGATCAAGGCGAGCACGAGTGGCGTCTTGCCGGTTCCGCCAGCCGTTATGTTTCCAACGACGATGACCGGAACAGACAGTCGCATAGGCTTGCGCAATCCGCTTTGCCAACTCAGGCGAACGACGGCGCGAAGCAAGCGATAGACTGGCACCAGCACGCGCATCCACAACGGCGCAGGCTCGCCGCCATACCAGATGCGATCGATGTCGACTTGCTTCATGTCTGATCTTGAGTGAGCGTCTCGTCGTCTCGGAATTGCACGCGATGCAAGGCCGCATAGTGACCGTTGCGATCAAGCAACTCGCGATGCGTGCCGCGCTCGACGATGTGGCCCTCATCAAGCACGACGATCTGATCCGCATGCTCGATGGTCGAGAGTCGGTGTGCAATGACAATCACCGTGCGATCGCGCAGCAGACGTTTGAGTGCATCCTGGATCAGGCGCTCCGATTCGGTATCGAGCGCGCTGGTCGCTTCATCGAGGATCAACAAAGGTGCGTCTTTGAGCAAGGCTCGTGCAATCGCGATGCGTTGTCGCTGGCCACCGGACAGCAATGCCCCGCCCTCGCCTGCCTGACTGTCGAGGCCAGCAGGCAATCGACTGATGAACTCCATCGCATTGGCTGCTTGCGCCGCGTCCTCGATCGCGGCACGCGAAGCGCCCCCGAGTGAGCCATAGGCGATGTTGCGCGCGAGCGTGTCGTTGAACAGGATGATTTGCTGACCGACCCAGGCGATCTGCCCACGCAGGCTTTCAAGTTTCCAGCCCGATAGTGGCTCACCATCGAGCAATACGCTGCCCGAATCCGGTTCATAGAAGCGCGGAATCAGGCTCGCCAACGTCGACTTGCCACTGCCCGAACGTCCGACCAAGGCGGTCACGGTTCCGGGCGAACAATGCAGGTTGATACCATCAAGCGCGGGTGAAACCTGGCCCGGATATCGCAATACCACATCGCGCAATTCGATCTCGCCGCGACAGCGCTTGACGGCATGGCTGCCGGTATCGGCTTCAATCGGCGTATCGATAACCTTGAACAGGTCCTCGGCGGCGGCCACACCACGCTGCATCATCGCCTGCACCGTGGTCAGGCGCTTGAGCGAGGGCAGCATCGTCAGCATCGCGGTGATCAGCGACATGAAGGTGCCTGGACTCATCGTCTGCAGCATCGATGGTCGAGTCACAAAATAGATGACCAAGGCCAGCGCGCAAGCCGCGACAATCTGCACGATCGAGGTCGACATCGCATTGGTCGAGGCGATCTTGAGGTTGAGCGTGCGGTTGTGCTCATTGACCTCGGCGAAGCGTGCACGCTCGGCGGTCTGGCCGAGATAGACCTTGACCTCGCGTTGACCGCTGACAGCCTCATCGACGATGCCGGTAACCGAACCAACCGAATGCTGGATCTTGCCGCTGATACGGCGATAGCGCCGACCAACGACCGCTGCGACCAGCGCAATCAGGGGCGCCATCACGAACAGCATGAGGGTCAATCGCGCGCTCATGAGGAGCATCACGCCAAGCAATCCAATCACGGTTAGGCTGTCGAGAATGACCACCTTGACCGCGTTCGTGCTCGCCTGGGCCACCTGCTCAACCGTATAGGTCAACCGTGAAATCATCTGTCCCGAAGGCTCGCGATCAAAGTGCGAGGCCGGCAAATCGAGATAGCGCGAGAACACTTCGCCGCGCAGGGTTTCAACGACATCGCGGCCGATCCGCGCCAAGCCGTAATCGGCGATATACGTCGCCATTCCGCGCACAACAAACAAACCAACAACGACGAAAGGCATCCAGAAAATCGCGGTCGGGCTGCGGCTGATGAAAAGATTGTCGAGCATCGGCTTGATCAGCCAGGTGAACGCCGCCGCCACCGCCGCGTCGAAGACCATGCCGAACAGGCCCGCCAACGCCCACAAACGATAGCGCGCGGCATAGCCGAGCAGACGTCGATAGGTCGTCAACGCGCTGACCGCCATGCTCAGATCCCGCGCATTGAAGGGCTCATTTGCCCGCATCCGCCTTGCTCGGCGTGGTCGCCAGGCTGAGGCGTTCGAAACCGAGCTGACCGAGCGCATCCATCGCCGTAATCACGGCCTGGTGCCGCGTATTTGCATCGGCACGCAGGATGACCGGACGCGAATGGTCCTCGCCGGCGACACGCGTGATCGCCTCCTTGAGGGTGTCGATGCCGGGATTGAGAACCTCGTTGTTGTCGATGAAGAAACGCCCTTCGGCGTCGATCACGATGGTCAGGTTCTTGTCGTCACGCGACTGCTCGGTTGCCGAGGCTTCGGGCAATGTCACCTTCATGCTCGAATGCTGGACGAAGGTTGTCGTCATGACGAAAAACATCAGCAAGGTGAGCATCACGTCGATCAACGGAATCAGGTTGATCTCGAACTCATCCTCGCGGCGGCCGCTGATGC
>JBDSPX010000130.1:0-6767 GCA_039930065.1 Dokdonella sp. | reverse complement strand
GAAACGCGACTGATCGTTCTCGAAAGTCCGAACACGATGACCTACGAGCAGCAGGATCTCGCCGCGGTGGCAGCGCTCGCGCGTAGTCGCGGCATCCGAACAATTTGCGACAACAGTTTTGCGACGCCGCTCAATCAATCGCCGATTGCTTACGGCATCGATCTGGTCGTGCATTCCGCAACCAAATATCTCAACGGACACAGCGACGTCGTCGCCGGGATGCTCTGCGGTAGCGAGTCGATCCTGCGCGAAGTGTTCAAGGGGCCGTACATGACCTTTGGCGCGATCCTTTCACCTCACGATGCCTGGCTGATGATTCGTGGCCTGCGCACATTGGCGGTGCGTATGCAGCGCGTTGCCGAGACGACCGCGCAGGTACTTGCGTATGTCGAGGCACATCCGAAAATTCGTCACGTCTACCATCCGCATGCGTCATCCGAAGAACAATCGGATTTGACCCGTCGCCAACTCAAGCGTGCGAGTGGTCTGTTGAGCATCGACATCGATACCGATGAAGTCGCGGCAGTCGAGCGCTTCTGCAATGCGCTGACACGTTTCCTCATGACCGTATCCTGGGGTGGCTACGAGTCCCTGGCATTTCCGGTGTGTGCGGTGTTTCCTGCTGACGCACCGTTGCGCGCTACAGCGATTCCCCTGAGTCTTGTTCGCCTGTCGATAGGCCTCGAAGACGCCGATGACCTGATCGCCGATCTTGATCAGGCCTTGGCGCAGGTTTGAATTCCGACGTGCTGAACCGGCCAGCATCGTTCTTCTTGTCAACCGCGGTTGCGTCGTGGTGACCCCGTTGCACGTTGCCATCGTCGGATTCGGAACCGCGGGCCAGGCGGCGGCTGTCCTGCTTTCACGGGACGGCCACAAGGTCGAAGTATTCGAGCAATCGAGCGAGCTCGGTCCTGTCGGCGCGGGCGTGTTGCTGCAGCCGGTCGGATTGCAGGTGCTTTGGGAAATGGGTTTGCTCAGCGAAGCACAGTCGCACGGGAGCCGCATTGATCGCCTCTATGGTGAATGCGCATCCGGCGGCGTGGTCATGGATATGCACTACGCGCGGCTTGATCGGCGCATGAGCGGCCTCGGCATGCAACGCGGCGCGTTGTTCTCAATACTTTCCGACGCTTTGAGCAACGAGGTGTCGGTGCATTGCGGTCGCAGGATCGTCAGTGTTGACGATGAGGGTCGACGCATTCGCGATCAACAAGGCAACGCACACGGGCCATTTGATCTGGTACTTGCGGCTGACGGCTCGGCATCCGGCTTGCGCGGCGGTGTCGGCGCGGCGCGCATGGATCGCCCCTATCCGTGGGGCGCGCTATGGTGCCTCGTGGCACGCAATGACTGGCCTTATCCGCACGAATTGCGTCAGCGCTATGTGAAGGCGCGCAAGATGATCGGATTGCTGCCAGTGGGCACCCAACCGGAGGATGCCACGCCGCGCCTGAGCTTTTTCTGGAGCCTGCCGACGGCCGAGTTTGACGCCTGGGAAAATTCTGGAATAGAACCCTGGCTCGATGAAATACAGGGACTCTGGCCCGAGGCCCGACTACAGATGGCCGCCGTGGGTGAATGCAAGATCCTTCGCCGTGCCAGCTATCGCGATGCCATTCCAGCGCGCTGGTATCGCAATCGCCTTGCCCTGTTGGGTGATTCCGCGCATGCGATGAGTCCGCAGCTGGGGCAGGGCGTCAATATGGCTCTACTTGATGCACTCGCGTTGCGCGATGCGTTGCGTGCTCACACGTCGGTCGAGTCCGCGTTGAGTGACTATGCGCATGCGCGCCGGATCCACGTTTCGGCGTATCAATTCTGGAGTCGCTGGTTGACGCCGATCTTCCAGTCCGAACGCGATCTGCTTGCTGCCTTGCGCGATTTGGCCTTCCATCCGCTCGGGCGACTATGGGGCATTCGTGCGCTCATGTTGCGCGTGCTTTCGGGGACTCAGAAGGGGATGTTTGGAAAAATGGATGTGTCGGAAGACTTTCTGGCCGAGCTCGCGAAATCGTGAGTCCGCGATCGGCGGACTGCTGCGTTAGACTCGAACCTTGATTTGAATTGAAGAGGCGATCATGAATTCGTTCCACCCACCCGAAGTGCTCTTGCTGGGGCCCGGACCCTCGCCTGTATCGCAACGCGTCCTCGATGCGATGGCGCGACCGACCATCGGTCATCTGGATCCGAGATTCGTCGGCATGATGGACGAATTGAAGGAACTGTTGCGCTATGCATTCGAGACGACGAACGCATTGACCGTGCCGATCTCGGCACCAGGTTCAGCCGGCATGGAAGCCGCCTTCGTCAATCTGATCGAACCGGGCGACAAGGTCGTGATTTGCCAGAACGGCGTGTTTGGCGCGCGCATGCGCGAAAACGTCATTCGAATCGGTGCCACGCCAATCATGGTCAATGATGCGTTCGGCCTGCCGATCGATCTTGAAAAAGCTGAAGCCGCGTTGAAGGCCAATTCCGGCGTCAAGGCGTTGGCCTTTGTCCACGCGGAGACTTCAACCGGTGTCGAATCCGATGCCGCCGCGCTCTGCAAATTGGCGCAGGAAAATGGCGCGTTGAGCATCGTCGATGCGGTGACCAGTCTTGGCGGTATACCGCTTCGCGTTGATGCGTGGGGTTGCGATGCCGTCTATTCGGGATCGCAGAAGTGCCTTTCCGCGCCGCCTGGGCTTTCGCCACTGACCTTCAGCGACAGGGCCGTCGCCGCGCTCAAGGCGCGCAAGTCGCCGGTGCAAAGCTGGTTCCTCGATCTGAGCCTGGTCATGAATTATTGGCAGGGATCCGGCGCACGCGCCTATCACCACACGGCGCCGATCAACATGTTGTACGCCTTGCATGAAGCGCTGTTGATGTTCGAGGAGGAGGGGCGTGATGCCGCCTATGCGCGTCATCGCAAGAACCACCTGCTTCTGGTCGATGGATTGGCGACGATCGGCTTGGAATTGCTGGTCGCGGAAAGTGCGCGTTTGCCTCAGCTGAATGCGGTCAAGGTGCCTGACGGTGTTGATGAAGCAGCCGTGCGCAAACGACTGCTCTCCGATTTCAGTATCGAAATTGGTTCCGGACTTGGAGAGCTCGCTGGAAAAATCTGGCGCGTGGGCTTGATGGGGGCGGGCAGCAATCCTGACAGTGTCGATCGCATCGTGGAGGCGTTGGGAATCTGCTTGGGAAGAAAGATGCAATAGTGCATCTTGCTTTCAGGGGGATTCGCCAGTAATTGGCGTCTGTGGGTCAGCGCTGCGCGCTGACGCTTTTATTCCCCACATCCAAAAGCGTTCGATCCGAGATCGAACCAACAACGAAGCGGCAACGCGCGCTAAGTCGACGAATCCGGTTTCCCGCATAGTTTTCGACTGGATTAAATCCCTGGCAAAAGCGTTCGATCACAGATCGAACCAACAACGAAGCGGCAACGCGCGGCAGTTCAACGAAGCCGGGCTCCCACAACGGCTTTCGACATTTCCTATCTCTGAGAAAAAGCCTTCGATTACAGATCGAACCCACCAAGGACAGATGGATTCCGTGTCTACGTGCATCCATGCACTGCACGGGATGAGTTCATCCTGAACTCACTTCATGCGGTAGGTGATGCGGCCCTTGGTCAGGTCATAGGGAGTCATCTCGACCTTGACCTTGTCACCCGTAAGGATGCGGATATAGTTCTTGCGCATGCGGCCGGAAATATGGGCCGTAACCACGTGGCCGTTCTCCAGCTTTACGCGGAACATGGTGTTTGGAAGGGTCTCGAGGACCGCGCCTTCCATTTCGATGACATCGTCTTTTGACATTTTTCCCTGGGATTCAGACTCGGGCAGACCGAGAAGCCGCCGAATTCTACACTATCACGACGTTTCATATCCAAATTCGCGTTCAGCTGCTGCGGGACAACGACCTGGGTTTCGGATTTTCCGTTTCCCGAGAAGGTGTCTGCAAGGAAATCCATGATGCCGATTCTTCACCGGCCAACCGTGATTTCCGGTGCCACTCCAAGCATTTGCGGCTTGATTTCGTCAAACAGGCCATTCCAGTTTCCAGGGATGCCTGGTAGCGAGCAAAGCCGCTCAATCTCGCGCCTGAAGTCTACGCGTGACATGACCCGCGCACCGAGAGTCATCAGGTGATCGGAGCGGACCTGTGCGTCGAGCAAGGGGAATCCGTGCGCCGCGAGTCCACGGCATAGCGAGAGCAGGGCGACCTTGGAGGCATGGTCGCGACGGCTGAACATCGATTCACCAAAGAACATGCGGCCAATTGCGATGCCATAGATACCACCAACCAACGTGTCGCCTTCGTAGACTTCGAGCGAGTGGGCATGACCTTCGGCGTGCAAGCGCGCGTAGGCCATCAGCATGTCATCGGTGATCCAGGTGCCGCCGTCGTCATGACGCGGTTCGGCACAGGCCCGCATGACTTCGGCGAACGCGTGATCAGCACAAATCGTCCACGCACAGGATTTGAGCCAGCGCTGCAGTCGACGTGACACATGCGGGGAGGCGGTCGAGAAAACCATTCTTGGATTCGGCGACCACCATAGAATCGGTTGGCCTTCCGAGTACCACGGGAAGATTCCATGCGAATACGCTGCGAGTAGACGATTGCTGCTCAGATCGCCGCCGAACGCCAGCAAACCATCGGGTTCGTCGAGCGCAGTCTCGATATCGGGAAACGCAATCGAGTCGGCGCCGAGCAGGGGCAACCGGATCATGCCGAAGCCATCGGTTCGGCATAGGGCGAGTGCGCCATCAGATCCTCACGATACATCTCAAGACCCACCGCTTCGCGCTGCAAGGCATCGGCAATAGCGCTGGCGAAGCGTTGGTCGCGGACAAAATGAAACGATCGTGTCCGTACCGGCAGGAATCCGCGAGCAATCTTGTGCTCGCCCTGAGCACCCGGTTCAAAGTGTTGCAATCCATTGCGGATGCAGTAATCGATACCCTGGTAGTAGCAAGCCTCAAAATGCAGGCCCGGGATTTGTTCCTCGGCTCCCCAATAGCGGCCGTACAAGGTGTCGGAACTGCGCAGACAAAGTGCGGCAGCGATGATGCGACCCGCGCGTCGACAGAGCACGGCAACGACCTGGCGTGGCATGTGTTGACCAAGATGGCGGAAGAAGCCCTCGGTCAGGGCGGGGTGGTTGCCGTGCGCATCGAAGTTGGAACGGTAGAGCTCATGCAGAATTCGCCATTCGTCAGCATCGAGCTCGTCGCCGTGGCGTATTTCGCAGGTGACGCCCGCCGCTGCGACTTGCTGGCGCTCCTGACGAATGTTCTTGCGCTTCTTCGGTTTCAAAGCCGCGAGGAAATCATCGAAGTCGTTCCAGCCGCGATTGGTCCAGTGAAACTGCCAGTCAAATCGAGGCAGCCAACGCGTACCTGAAAGCGCATTCGCACCTGCATCATCAACGAAGTTGAGATGCGCAGACGACATTCCCATCGCCGCCACGTGCTGCTCGATCGCCTCAATCAGCGCTTCCCGCAATGCCACGGTTCTGTCGCTGACTTCGACCAGCAATCTCGGTCCACTCACTGGCGAGTAGGGCACCGCGCACAACAGCTTCGGATAGTAGGCAAGTCCGTTGCGCTCATAGGCACTCGCCCATGACCAGTCAAACACGAATTCGCCGTGCGAATTTCCTTTCAGGTAAAGCGGAGCAGCCGCAACGAGAATGTCGTTTTCGTAGAGGCCAATCGGGCACGTTTGCCATCCGAATTCGCGCAGGATGCAGCCGTGTTCCTCGAGCCCCGAAAGGAAGGCGTGTGCGAGGAACGGATGGTCGCTGCCGACCAGCGCATCCCAGCGCTCGGCATGAATTTCGCTAATACCGTTATGCAGGCGGATGCTGAGAGGCGACATTTGTGTTCGGGCTGCTATTCGTGGGGAGCGGCTTCAGCCGTCCCAAAAAGGGACTTACTTGTGTTCCGTCATTCCTGCGAAGGCAGAAGCGCTTTTCAACAGCCGTCTGGCTGGTCAATCCAGCGCCTTCGGCACTTTGCGGATCCCCAAAGGCGCTGGATCCTCGCCTTCGCGAGGATGACGGACTTGAGTCAGCGCCATTCGGGACTTAATTCGGTCGCGATGCATTTTGATCATCTGGCATCGCCTGCAATTGCTCCTGCATTGCAGGCAACCATGACATCCATGAAAATAAGCATCGGGCCTGAAGGCCTCTCCCACAACAGCAGTGACAACCGATAACTGGTTTGCGTGTTGCAGGAAGCGGCTGAAGCCGCTTCCTGCAACCGCAGCGAAAACCGCGGCCGCCTGATATCGATCAACCAGCAAGCCCCAGCTTGTCGAGATATTTCTCGGCGTCGAGTGCGGCCATACAACCAAAACCGGCAGAAGTGACAGCTTGGCGATAGACCTGATCAGCCACGTCGCCGGCGGCGAAAACACCCGGAACGCTCGTCGCTGTCGCGTTGCCTTCGAGACCGGTGCGTATCGTGATGTAGCCGTTACGCATGTCGAGCTGGCCTTCGAAGATGCTCGTGTTCGGCGTATGACCAATCGCGACGAACATGCCGGTCAACGCAATATCACGCGTCGATCCATCCTCGGTGCTTTTCACGCGAATGCCGGTAACGCCGGTCGAATCGCCGAGGACTTCATCGACGCTGTGATTCCAGACGATATCGATTTTGCCGGCGGCCTGTTTTTCGAACAGCTTGTCCTGCATGATTTTTTCGGCGCGCAGCTTGTCGCGACGATGCACGAGGGTGACTTTCTTGGCGATATTCGCCAGG
>JBDSPX010000129.1:0-5249 GCA_039930065.1 Dokdonella sp. | reverse complement strand
GCTCGGCAATGGGCGGGCTGTTCTCGGGCGGAACATTGGATGAGACGCGGCGCGTTACGGTCGAAGTGTCGTTTGGCCTGATCGGCTGGCTCGCCAAGGCCGATAGCATTGTCACCAGCCACGAGGCCGAGTTTGCCAACCGCCTCGTTGAAGAGCTCAACCTGTCAACCAAAGGTAAGGCCATCGCTCAGGCCGCCTTCCTGCGTGGCCAGCATCGCAAGATCGATGTTGCCGTCGAGGTCACGCGCTTTCTCGCGCAGCATCCCAAAGGCAGCCCCGAGATCAGCCGCCTCTACGATACTCTGCTGCGCCTCGCCGCCGCCGACGGCCGCATCTTCAGCCGCGAGCGCGTTGCGCTCGAAACACTGACCGATGCGTTCGGCTTTCCGCGCCGCGTGATCGATGCTCGGCTCAAGGTGATTCGCGGTGAAGCAGCCAGTTGAAGGAACGCCGTTACGGCGGCATCGGTGAGCCAGCGTCGATCAAGCGAACGAAGGGGAGCAGCTTCGATTCCCACCGTACGTGCTGCCCTTTTCCGACAGTCGATGTAGCCACCTGTCGATATCGCCACGGGCACGCGCGTTGCAAAATACGGTCTTCGGAGAGAAATTCGGCGGGGCAGGGAAGCGGTTACGCAGACCAATCTTGCTGGAATCCGACCACCAGCATCATTGATAGGGGTGTTCCGCTTGCGGAATCGACTGAACGACAAATAGTGGGTGTTTCGGTTGTGTCTCGTCCCGGTTGTCGCTACTTCCAGGACAGTTCGAGCTGCTTTTGCGTGGCGGCGCAATCGCGCAAGTAAAGATTGATAAGGCTTTGATAGGGGATTCCGACCTGGTCGGAGATCGACTTGAAATAGTCGATGGCTTCCTCGTCCAGGCGAATCGTTATCTGCTTCTTGAGCTGCGAAGCATAAGGATTCTTTTTTGCGTTGGAGAAATCATACTCTTTGCGCATGACATCACCCTTCAATATTGCCTTGACTCGGAAACGGAAGCCTTTCTGGCAGATATGATTCGAATCACGTTGTCTTTGCTGCGATAGCAGTGACAGACGACCAGAAGCTTGAGCTTGGTGCTCAGGCCGAGAAGAATGAATCGATCTTCTGCCCCTGAATGCTGTGGATCAGCAATGAGTTTGGCGCGCTCGTCGGCAAATCCGATCTTGCCTCATCAAAGCCGATACCGTGCTTCTTCAAGTTTGAAGCCGCTTTGGCTGGAATCCACTCGAATCGCACGTCGCTCATGATTACATCGTAACTACAATGTAGTTACGATCAAGGAGCATTGGGGCGGCTTGCGTCGCCGAGCTAGGTGTTCCGCATACGGGACTGAGCGAAGGGCAAATGGTGGGTATCCCGGTTGTTGCACCGCGGATGTTGTTGCCTATTATTTAATATAAGTGTAGATGTTAATCAACGTGGCAAAAGCCGCCGCAACCGGCTTTGGCGACTTCGTTCTCTCGAATCACCTGAGTAGACGGGCGCGGGCATGGCATCCGCAGCAACTTCAGCTCAAATCAGGATTTCTGATGTTCCGATGGTTGGCTGTTGGGCGATGCTGCTGTCTCCGGGCAGGAGTTGCTGGGGTATGCAGACCATCGTCCAGCGTCCTGCGTCTTCGGTGAATGCCCAGATCTGGTCGAAACAGTCCACGTTCCACTCGCGCGCCGGTTTTTGTTCGGGGCAAAGTTGGCGCGCGATGTCGACCATGTTGGAATGTCGCCAGCTCAGCAGTACCGGTCCATCGACGAGCGCGACGGCGGTCAAAAGTGGTGTGATCTCCTCGGACGCGAAGCGCGCATCAATCGACAGGCCGAGTTCGCGCGCCAGTGGTTGAGCGGTCAGTAGCGGTCGTTGGCTAGACGTATTGGGTTTCACCGCGAAAATCGCGCTTGGCTTGTCCAGCTCGGGATGCCGGAAGCATCCTTGCAATGGGGCGAAATAGCGCACCAGCGCACCGGCGCGCTGCCAACCACGAACCGTCAGGCCGCGGCTATCCTCAATGCCATGTTCATCAAGTCCGTGCTCGCGACCATAATGGTCGGGTTTTTCGCCGTGGCGTATCAGCATGATCTTGCGCGTCATTGGCGATCCTTTTGAGAGGTGAACCTAGGATACGGACCGGAGACCGGGACATCCACAAGCCGGAGGGGGAGACCGGGACAGGGAGACCGGCAAAGGGGGAGACCGGGACATCCACAAATCCGACAAGAACCTACGTCACGAGTCAGAGATTTCCTACAGACGCACTGGGCTTGAGTTGTCATGCTTTGAACATGACTACCGCACGCAGTCTCTTGGTCGATTCCGAGTCTCCTGGCTACTACCATTGCGTTTCCCGGTGGGTGCGGCGGGCCTGGTTGTGCGGAATCGATCCGTATGACGGAAAGTCTTACGAGCACCGGCGCGAGTGGGTTGAAGGGCGACTGCTGGAACTCGCGGAGATCTTTGCCGTAGGCATCTACGCTTATGCGGTGATGAGCAATCACGTGCATGTCGTAGTGCGGATCGACCCAAATGCTGCAATCGAGTGGACGCCTGAGGAAGTGGCATCGCGATGGGTCCGATTGTTCCCGGCAACCGCCGACGGCGAGATCGATCCGATAGCTTGCCAAATCAAAGAACAGAATCTGCTCGGCAATGCGGAACGTCTCGAAATCTGCAGGCAAAGGCTGAGCAGTCTTGCCTGGTTTATGCGCAGCCTCAACGAACCGATCGCCAGGCGCGCCAACCAGGAAGACTCTTGCACAGGCCGCTTCTGGGGCAGGTTTTTGCATCCTGCAAAACCTGCATTCCTCACATCCATGTGAGTCAAGGCCGATACAAATGCCAAGCACTACTTGATGACGCGGCCGTCCTAACCTGCATGAGCTATGTTGATCTGAACCCGATCCGAGTTGGCATGGCCGAGAATCTGGAAGCCTCTTCGCACACCAGCGCCCTGGGTCGCATTGGACAAATAAAGTCCGATGCGAAAGATGCGGCTCAATTGCTGCGCTGCATACGTTCCAGTCTGTCGAGCCCAACGCTCCCGCTCACCGTTGCCGACTATCTGGAAGTAATCGACTGGACAGCCCGGCTGACGCGCGCAGACAACCGTGGTGTGATCGACGCAGCCCAGCCGACTCTTCTGCGCAAGCTCGGCCTGACCGAGCGGCAATGGAGTACCCAGGTGCTCGGCACCGAAACGCGCTATTGGCGCGCCATTGGCGGCGCGCAATCCCTGATAGCCAAAGCCGCCGCGCTAAGTCAGAGCTGGCTGAAGGGGATAGGCAGTGCGCAGTCACTGATGCGACTTCGACCGACTTGATCCGGAAGGGTCAGAAATTAGATTCGGCATTCGCCGATGTCTGCGTTGCACGCAATCAGCCAGGATCGCTTCCAAGGCGCGATTTGAACGAGCCGGGAAGAGGAAACGCGGATTATTTCTGCTGGAATCCATTTGCGTGAATCGTCGAGCGCGGCATTTCGCTTGCGGACTCGACCGAAGGGCAAATAGTGGGTGTCCCAGTTGCTACAGACCGAAGGGAAATAGTGGGTGTCCCGATTGTGTCGGGTGTGTCGGGTGTCCCGATTGTGTGCGCGGTTGGCTGGTTGACACTGGTAAACTGATGTACCAATATTTGGTATATCTCAGGAGGTTGGTATGGCGAAGAATACGAGTGTCAGCTTGGGTGGCCACTTTGAGCAATTCATCGGTAGCCAGATTGACAGTGGGCGCTATGGCTCTGCCAGCGAAGTCGTGAGAGCAGGGTTGCGCTTGCTCGAGACGACAGAAAGCAAGCTGGAGGTGTTGCGAAAGGCGCTGGTCGCTGGTGAGCGCAGCGGACGCGCGAAATATAGCTATGAGTCTCTTGTTTCCGAGTTGGACTCGGATCAGCAGTGAGCGCCTTCGACTTAACCAAGTCGGCTCAGGCAGATCTGAAATCAATTGCAAGGCATACGCAGGAGCATTGGGGAACACGCCAGCGAAACGCATACCTCAAGGAGATGGATCAGGTATTCCGTTCACTGGCAAAGAATGCTGTGATGGGAAGGACGTGTGATCATATTCGTGAGGGATACAGGAAATTCCCTCACGGTGCTCATGTGATCCATTACAAGCAGGTCGAGAAGGAAGACTTGCTGATCGTTCGTATTTTGCATTCGGCGATGGATGTGGAATTGCACATCGGCACTTGAAGTCAGCGCAAGAGGGCCCGGTTGGTGCACTCGGTATTTTCAGATGGTGGGTATCCCAACGTTGGTTTGCTTCCAGCGCGCAATTTGACGGGGCAGTGAAGCGGAATCGTCGATTATTTTCGTTGGAATCCATCGGCCTGAGTCTTCGAGGGCGGTGTTTCTCTTGCGGAATCGACCGAAGGGCAAATAGTGGGTGTCCCGGTTGTTGCTGATTATTCTTCGCTTCCGGAATCGACCGGAGGCCAAATAGTGGGTGTCCGGGTTGCTGTGCGTGCTGTGCGTGCATCACCGATGGATGTGTTCCGCTTGCGGGAACGACCGAAAGACAAATAGTGGGTTTCCAAGTATTTTTGTATTGTTATTGTTGTTGAATTTACGTTATTTGTCTACGTTGAGCGCGTCATGCTGCAACACGAATTCCTTTGCCGAGATCACGCGTGAGGCATAGCTATGCCCGCTCAACAATAGTTTGTCCCCGGTTACCAGCCGGGTGTCTGCATGTGCAGCGAGCAATTCCCAAAGGTGTTGGTCACCCGGGTCAGGCGCAGCCAGGGTTGCCACCGGAGTGAGAAGAATGGCGTGCTCGGCCAGAGTAATCATGAGGGTTTCGAGCTCACCTGCAGACAAGCCATGCAACTTTCGCAGGGCCTGACGCTCAAGCACGATTCGATACTCGGCAAGTAAGGCTTCGGAGATCACAAACGGAAACTTGGCCGCCAACATTCCGTCCAGGATGCGTGCGACTGGAGAATCTTCGCGTGATGTCAGCAACCCGGCGACCACGACATTGGTGTCGACAATGATGGCGCCGCTCATGAGTTGCGCGAATGGCGAACCTGCTCGATCGCCAAATCCATGGCTTGTTGGTCCGTCAGATTGCTGTTCGCGCGTGCGCGGGTCACGATGTCGCAGGCTTCGTCTCTAGTCTTAACGCCGTAGAACTCCAAGCTTTCATCGATTAATTGTCCGATCGGCTTGCCGCGCCGTGCCGACGCTTCTTTAAGTGCGCGATAGCGAGTTGCACTGAGTGTGATGGTGAGTCGGTTCATTACGTCTTCTGGTG
>JBDSPX010000128.1:0-3845 GCA_039930065.1 Dokdonella sp. | reverse complement strand
TCGCCTGGGCACTCAACCTCGTGATCATTCCGGTTGCCGCGTTCTATCTCTTGCGTGACTGGAATATCGTCATCGAGCGCATTCACGCCCTGGTGCCACGCTCGATCGAGCCGGTGGTCACACGATTGACCCGTGAATCGGACGAGACCCTGGGTGGTTTCCTGCGCGGTCAGCTCAGCGTGATGATCATCCTCGGCACGATTTACGGCGTTGGTCTTTGGTCGGTCGGTATCAGCGTCGGTCCACTGATTGGCATGATCGCCGGAGTAATCAGCTTCGTGCCCTACCTCGGTGCGATTGTCGGCGTCAGCATGGGCGTGATCGCTGCGCTGGCGCAGTACCAGGACACCACGCATGTGGTACTCGTCCTAATCGTCTTCGTTGTCGGCCAGTTGCTGGAAGGCTACGTGCTGGTGCCCAAGCTGGTCGGTGACAAGATTGGTCTGCATCCGGTTGCTGTGATGTTCGCGATTCTCGCTGGCGGCGAGTTGTTCGGATTTGTCGGCGTACTGCTGGCCTTGCCGATCGCGGCGATTGTCATGGTGCTCCTGCGCTATGCGTATGACCGCTATACGCAAAGCGAGATGTATCAGGAGACCGACGGCCGATCGACGATCATCATGCCTGACCAAGAAGCCAGCGCAGTCGATGCTTCAGAAGCAGTTGTCGTTGTCACCGTTCCACCCCTCACGTCGGACGCCAGCGATTCGCCATGAGTGAGCAGCTTCCGCTGGCCCTGCGCTGGCCTGCCCATCAGCGCTTTGAGTCGTTTGTCGAGGGTGACAATGGCGCGGGGATTGATTTGCTGCGCCGCGCGGCGAGTGGCGATGAAATCGATCGTGTGTTTCTCTCGGGCGCTATAGGAAGCGGCAAGACCCATCTGCTGATCGCGGCCTGCGCTGAAGCCGTTGCGGCAGAACGCAGCGCGCAATATCTCGATCTCTCGCGTGTCGGCGGCGAGCTCGCCAGCACGATCCGTCGCTTTGGTGGCAGCGATGTTCTGGCGATCGACAATACTGACGCGATTGCCGGCTTCGCCGCGGCCGAACATGCCCTGTTCGATTTGCACAACCGTTGTAGGGCCGAAGGCTGCACGCTTCTGTTTGCGGCGAACGAGTCTCCACATGCCTTGAATCTCGGTCTGCCTGATCTGGTCTCACGCCTTGCTGCCTGCACGCAATGGCAGATTCGCGTCCTCGATGAGGCCGAGCGGCGCCGGGTTATCCACGCGCTTGCCGCAGGCCGCGGATTGGAAATGGACGAGGCTGTGCTCGACTGGTTATTCACGCGCAAGGCGCGTGATCTTGGGACGCTGGTAGCTTTGCTTGATCGCATCGACAAGGCTGCCCTCTCGGCGCAGCGCCGCGTCACCGTGCCGTTCTTGCGTCAGCTGTTCGCCACGGATCAAGTACCCCATCCATCCGAGGCTCGGCAAGGCTCCCGCTGAAATCAGCGCTTATGCAACAAGCCATCCAGCGCGGCAAGCCGTTGCGGGGTTCCAATATCAAACCATTCGGCGGAAGAGAATTCGCCGCTGATCTTTTGTCGATGCATGGCGTCGCGCAGCAAGGGCGCAAGTGGAAAGCGCGGCGGGGTTTCGTACGCATCTGCGTGCGTCGCGAATGCCGATTGCCAGTCGGCGAACAGACTCGCGCGATAGAGACCGATGCCGGAATAGGTCAAGCGCGCCGGGCCGCTGTCGACCAGGTAGCCATTTGCTTCGAGTGCGAAATCGCCACGCGCTACGTGCGCCGGATTGGCGACCATCAACAGATGCGCTTCGGAATCGACTGGCTGTGACAAAGTGGCAAAATCCATATCAGTCCAGACGTCGCCATTGATCAGCAGGAACGATTCATCGCCAAGCAAATCGAGTGCATTGAGCATGCCGCCGCCGGTTTCCAGCGGGACCGGGCCTTCATTGATGTAGTCGATGCCAAGATTCCAGCGACTGCCATCGCCAAGTGCCTCTGGAAACTGATCGGCGAGCCACGAGGTATTGATGACGACACGACTGAAACCAGCGGCTGCGAGCTTCTCGAGATGCCATTCGATCAGGCGCTTGCCACCGACTTCGAGCAGCGGTTTTGGCGTCGAATCGGTCAGCGGGCGCATGCGCTCACCGCGACCCGCCGCGAAAATCATCGCGCGCTTCATGCTCACGCTTCGGCCAGGTCGCGGTTTGCGCAGATATCCTTGTCACCGAGCGCGCGCTCAAGCAAGGCGGCGAAATCATGTAGCTCGGGATAGCGACGAGCGACGCCGATCGCATAGCGCCAGCACAGGGCGAGGTCACCGAGATATTGACGCTTGCCATCGCGATACCAGAGCCGACAGAAAATACCGAGCACCTTGATATGCCTCTGCAGTCCGATCAGATCGAACCAGCGCGAGAACTGCGCCGCGCTGATTTCGACGTTGAGCAAGTGCGTACCCTGCAGGCGCAGCCGATAGCTTTCGATCCAGCCGCTGACGCGCTCGCCATCCCACTCGATGTAGCAATCGCGCAGCAGTGAAACAAGATCGTAGGTGATCGGTCCGATTACGGCATCCTGGAAATCGATGATGCCCGGATTGGCCCGCATACCCGAAGGTTTTGCGTCGCCCTCGTGATCGATGATCATCAGATTGCGGCTGTGGAAATCGCGATGCACGAAAGCGCGTGGTTGTTCATCGGCGGCATGCACAAGAAAGCTGAAGGCCGCCTCGATGGTGTCCCATTCTTCGCACGTGATCGCGTAGCCGAGATGGCGTTGCAGGAACCATTCGGGTAGCAGCTCCATCTCGGCGACAAGACGTTCGCGATTGTATTCGGGAAGCCCTTGGACATCGACGCTGCTTTGCATCCTTAAAAGCGCATCGAGCGCGTCGGCATAAAGCGCGTCCACGCTTTCGTGCGCGAGCTCGGGCAGGTAGGTGCGTCCGCCAAGATCTTCCATTAGCACAAAGCCCTGCGCGTGATCGACGGCGAAAATTTCGGGCGCATGCAAGCCCGCCGCGCGCAGACGTGCATCGACGTCGAGCCAGGCGGTGAGATCTTCCTTGTCCGGCGGGGCGTCCATCGCGATCCAGCTGGATGCGTTGTCGGTTTGCACGCGCCAGTAGCTGCGGAAGCTGGCATCGGCCGAGGCCGCGGTAATGCGGAACGGCTGATCGCCAATCGAAGTTTGAACGAAGCGGCGCAGCGCGGCCTGGCGATCATTGGTTGAGGTCACGAATATCCCGGTTCAGACGTTGATCGGAAGTCTAGTCGACAGCGTCGTGTCGCGCGAGACAAGTGATGGACACACACAATCAAAGAGCTGGAGCCATGCTCCTGTGGGTCGGCGCTGCGCGCTGACGCTGTTCCTGCACAAGTGGGGATGAAGCGTTCGATCACAGATCGAACCCACCAAGAGCTGGAGTCGCGCTTTTGTGGGTCGGCGCTGCGCGCTGATGCTTTCCCTGCACGAGTGGGGATGAAGCGTTCGATCGCAGATCGAATCCACCTGGAGTGGGGGCCTTGAATCGAGCCCGATTGCAGGCCGCTCTCCGAAATAGTACAATTTCAGTCCTCAATTGGAGTCGACATGCTTCGAGTCAGCAAATTGACCGACTACGCGACGGTTGTCATGACCTGTCTGGCTGAATCCGGCGACGAGGTGCTCAGCGCGCAGTGGCTGGCCGAGCGTTCGCGTCTGGAGGTGCCTACCGTCAGCAAGGTACTCAAACAACTGGCCGGGGCAGGATTGGTCGACTCCTGGCGAGGCGTCAATGGTGGCTATCGGCTCGCGCGGGAACCGAAGGCGATCAGCGTGGCCGATATTGTCACCGCAATGGAAGGGCCCATCGGCATGACCGAATGC
>JBDSPX010000127.1:0-4655 GCA_039930065.1 Dokdonella sp. | reverse complement strand
GTATTCGCGTCCCGGGAACTCCCTGGGGACGAGACTGAGGTTGCTAAGGAGCGCGCAATCGGAACGATGGAATCGTGAAATTCGACGACATCGGGCCACGATTCACAGTGACCCTGGCAAACACAGTTCGCACACTGTACAGATGATTGTTCTACAAAGCGACTAGGCGGCGCGAAAAATTTTTCACGCAGCCTTGCATTGGCCCCACGTTTATGACAGTTGCCAGTCGGCTCTAGTAAAAAATGTTTTTATAACAAGACCTTGCGAGCGATCAACCGACCGGGTCGAAATTTCCAGTGCTTGGCCAGCGGCGCCCGGAAGGGTATTCGGAGGCTCTCGATTCTGATCAATTTTTGAGCAATTCTCCAACGAGTTGGCGATTTTTCTCAGCTCGCCGACGCAAGCATCGTGACCAAGGCGGCGTAATCCGCGGTCATGGGATCGGAACAACTGGGCCGGGCAAGCAGCGCCGCCAGCGGTTCTGGTGGCTCTATCAGGTGTCCGATCAGAGGTTCGACAATCTGCTCGAACTTGGCCGGATGCGCCGTTGCGACAACGGCCCAGTCGCCCGTTCTGCCGAGCTCGCGCTGTTCGTCGCGTACATGCACGGCACAGGCCGTATGCGGGCAAAACGCTTCGCCATAGCGTTGTGGGCCGGCTTGAATCGTCGCGCGAATCGTCACGTCATCGACCGATTGCGCCGTAAACGCAGCACGCAATGCGTCGTCATTCGGATAGAGCCAGCGCAGACGTTCAAAATTACTCGGCGCGCCGACGTCCATGGCATTGGCCAGCGTCGCCACGCTGGGCTGCGGTGAAAAGTCCGATCCCGCGAAGAAATCAGGCAGGACACGGTTTGCGTTCGTCGCCAGCGCGATGTCGCCGATCGGCAAGCCGCAGGCGCGCGCCAGTATCGCGGCGAGCGCATTGCCGAGGTTTCCGGTCGGAATGACGAAGTTCAGCGACGAGCCCGTTCGCCGCCAATGTCCAATCGCGGCGTGGGCGTAATAAGACATCTGCGGCAACCATCGACCGAGGCTGATGCTGTTCGCCGAACTCAGCGGTATGCGAGTCTGCAAGTCGCGATCCGCCAAGGCTCGCTTAACGAGACGCTGGCAATCATCGAAGCTGCCGGCCACGCGCAGGGCGCGGACATTGCCGCCGAAACAGCCCAGCTGATGGGCCTGCCGTGGTGACACGCGACCATCCGGATAAAGGACGACGACGCGCAGATTTGGCAGGCCGTGAAAGGCTGCTGCAACCGCCGCACCGGTATCACCGGACGTGGCCACGAGGATGGTCAATGGTTCTTCTGTCGCTTCGAGCAAACGGCGCATGCAGGCGGCGAGAAAGCGCGCGCCGAAATCCTTGAATGCAGCGGTCGGGCCGTGGAACAGCTCCAGCAAGTAAGTCCGATCTGCTGGAAGTGCCTTCAGCGGCGCTGGAAAGTCGAATGCTTCAGCGCAGATCGCTGCAAGTTCATCGGCCAATGCGTCATCGGCGAAGAACGGTTGCAATAATCGTGTGGCGATCGCGGCAATCGAATCGTCGCCATCGAAATCGCTCGGCTTGAATTCGGGCAGAGTCTTCGGCACATACAGACCGCCGTCAGCAGCGAGTCCAGCGATCAGGGCGCGGCCGAGATTCATCGAGATTGCGCTGTCGCGTGTGCTGGAAAATTTCATGCGATCACCGAAGCGGCAGGGCCATTGATAGGACAGAGATAGGCCTCGCTCGAAAAGCCGGCCTGCTCGAATGCCGCACACATCGCGGTTGCCGCGCGCTCGGCGCTGGCTCGGTTCTCGAACCAGGCAAAGACACTCGGCCCTGCGCCGGAAATCGAGGCTCCCATCGCGTCGTTCTCGAGCGCGGCGTCCTTGACCGCGTGGAAGCCGCGGATCAAAGGCGCTCGGCGCGGTTCGACCAGCGCGTCGGCGAGTCCTGCGCGAACCAGCTCGGCATCGCCAAGATGACAACCACTCAAGACCAGCGCGAGGTTGGCACTTTGCTCGACGAATTCACCCAGCGCGTAAGCGCCCTGCAAGGCTTCGCGCGCGCGTCGGGTTTCGAGCACGGCATCGGGATGCACGACGACGCTATGCCAATCCTGCGGAACCTCGATGCGCAACAGGCGTCCGTGCGCGGCGAGGACGAGGCCGCCGAGCAGCATCGGGCCGACATTGTCACCGTGCCGACTGCCACTCGATACGGCTTCGCCGTCGAGTGCAAACGAATACAATTGTTCATTCGATAGTGGCTGCTCAAGCAAGGCATTCGCCGCGACCAAGGCGGCCACACACGATGCCGCCGAGCCACCCATGCCAGAGCCGAGCGCAATACCTTTCTCCAGTTCAATCGCAAAACCGAATGACAGATCGAGCGCCTCGTGCATCGCGATCAGGGCCCGCCCGGCCGTGTTCTCCATTGCATCCATCGGGAGGTTGGTGACACACCCACGTATTGCATCAATGCGCACAACCGGCTGCGCGATGCGACGCACGATTGCTCGGTCACCGATGCCAGCAATGCTCTGTCCGAGAATGTCGAAGCCGACACCGACATTGCCGATACTGGCCGGCGAGAAGGCAGTCGCCGAATTCACAGGCGTGCTCCGAGTGCCGAGCCGAGGCGCAGCAGATCGGCAAAGATTCCGGCAGCGGTTACTTCGCGGCCGGCGCCTGGGCCTTGCACGATCAAGGGATTGCTCGCATAGCGTTTGGTCGTGAACTGCACGCTGTTGTCGGTCAGGCGCAAGTTCGCGAACGCATGCGTTGCAGGCAATTCGACCAAGCCAACGCTGGCATGACCTTGCTTGTCGAGGCGGGCGACATAGCGCAGTACACAATTCCTTGATCGTGCGGATTCAAGCTTCTCGGCCATTTCGCTGTCGAGTGAATCGAGCGCTGTGATCGCCTGATCCTTGTCCAGTGCCAACAGCTCGGCGGGCACCAAACCCCTCACGTCGACGTCGGCAAGTTCCAGCGATTGCCCGGCCTCGCGTGCAAGGATCACGAGCTTGCGTGCGACATCGAGTCCGGACAGATCATCGCGCGGATCGGGCTCGGTATAACCGAGCGCGAGTGCCTCGCGTACGAGTGCCGAAAACGGTTCGCTGCCATCGTAACGATTGAACAGCCAGGCCAGCGTGCCCGAGAGGATGCCCTCGACCGCGATCAATTCATCGCCGGTATCGATCAGATCACGCAGGGTCGAGATCACCGGCAAACCGGCGCCGACAGTTGCCTCATAGCGCCAGCGCCCGCCGCCGCCTGCGCGCGCATCGCGGATCGCCTGCCAGCGCGCCAGCGGTCCCGAGCCGGCTTGCTTGTTCGGCGTGATGACATGAATGCCTGCGGCGAGCCAGGCAGGGTAGTGCGAAGCGACTTCGTCACTCGCGCTGCAATCGATGATGACGGCATGCGGCAGATGCGCCGCGTGTACATGGTCAGTGAAGCGATCGAAAGCGGAATCCAGTTCACTCGAAGCGAGCTGTGCAGACCAGTCCGCCGAAAGATCGCCGCGTTCGCTGATCAACAGCTTGCGACTCGACGCAATGGCGCGCACGCGCAGATCGAGATTGGCTTCACGGCGCAATCGCGGAATCGCCTCGCGCAACTGATCGAGCAGGGCACGCCCGACATTGCCGGGTCCGATCACACCCACCGACAGTGTCTGTGGCGACAACCAGAATCCGGCGTGCGCGGCACGCAACGCGCGCGCGGCATCGGCGCTGGCCAACGCCACCGAAATGTTGCGTTCCGAAGCGCCTTGCGCGATCGCGCGAATATTGACCTGGGCACGACCCAAGGTGGCGAAAAGCCGTGCCGCAACGCCGGGCATTCCGGTCATGCCATCGCCGACCGCTGCGAGCACGCTGATGTCGCGCGTCACCGTGATCGCCTGCAGCTGGCCTTGACTCAATTCGCGACTGAATACCGCGTCGAGAGCGACCTCGGCGCGTGTGCAATCGGCGCCGCGCACGACCACACAAATCGAGTGCTCGGATGAGCCTTGCGAAATCATCACCACGGAAACCCTGGCATCGCGCAGCGCCGCGAATACGCGCTCGGCTGTGCCTGGCACGCCGATCATGCCGGCGCCCTCGACATTGATGATGGCCAACTGATCGGCCAGCGAGAGGCCGCGCACGGGACCCTCGGCGGCATCGCCCACTTTCGCGATGCAGGTACCCGGATGCGCAGGCTTGAACGTGTTGCGGATATGGATCGGCAGCCCCAATGCCATCGCCGGCAACATGGTCTGCGGGTGGATCACCTTGGCGCCGAAGTAGGCCAGTTCACAGGCTTCCTCGTAGGACAGCGCATTGAGCGAGACGGCTTCCGGTACGAGACGCGGATCGGCCGACAGCACACCGTCGACGTCCGTCCAGATGTGCAGTTCACGCGCATTGAACAAAGCGGCAAATATGGCACCCGAGAAATCACTGCCATTGCGACCGAGCGTTGTCGGTCGCCCTTCGCCATCACGCGCGACAAAGCCCGTGATGATGACGCGTTGTTGCGGATGCGTCGTTCGCCAGTCGGCCAGTCGCGCGGCGCTGGACTGCCAATCAACGGCGACGCCGAGCTCGCCATGGCTGACTACCAGTACCTCGCGCGCATCGAGCAAGCTGCATTCCTGATCGAGAGACTCGA
>JBDSPX010000126.1:0-6206 GCA_039930065.1 Dokdonella sp. | reverse complement strand
GCGCTTGGCAGCTCAGTCGCCGACACCTTCCCGGCCAGTGAAACCTGCATGTGGACCTGTTTGGGTGCAGGCGGTGGAACTTGCACCGCTGCTGGATCGGGCAACATCAATGATCTCGTCAATCTGCCTTTTGGCGGCAGCGTCACCTACACGGCGAGTTGCGCAATCAGCGCTGCGGCAACGGGCTCTCTGGCGAATACCGCAACAGTCTCCAGTCCCGTTCCCGATCCTGTGCCGGGAAACAACAGCGCGACCGACACGGATACGCTTGTGGCACAAGCCGACCTCGCCATCACCAAGACGGATGGTGTAACGACGGCATCGCCGGGCGGCAGCGTCACCTATACGATTGTTGCGAGCAATGCCGGGCCCAGCAACGCAACGGGCAGCACCGTCGTCGATACGTTCCCGGCCAGCGAAACCTGCACGTGGACCTGTGCGGGCGCCGGCGGCGGTACCTGCACAGCCGCAGGATCGGGCAACATCAATGACCTTGCCAACCTGCCCGCTGGTGGCAGCATCATCTACACGGCCATTTGTGCGGTCAGCGCTTCCGCGACCGGAACCTTGTCGAATACCGCAACCGTTACGGCAGCCGGTGGAGTTACCGATCCGACACCAGGAAACAATTCGGCAACCGATACCGACATGGTGGTGCTGATTTCCGACCTGTCGATCACCAAGACCGACGGGCTCACCACGATCGCGGCGGGTGGCACATCGACCTATACGATCGTCACCAGCAATAGCGGACCGCAAGCGGTGATGGGTGCGACCGTGGCTGACACCTTCGCGGCGACTTTGTCCTGCACCTGGACCTGTACGGGATCAGGAGGAGGCACCTGTGCGGCCGCTGGATCGGGCAATATCAATGAGCTCGTCAACCTGCCCAGCGGTAGCAGCGTCACCCACACAGCAACGTGTCTGGTTTCCGGTGCAACAGCGAGTGGAACCGTGGTATCAAATACCGCTGCTGTCACGGCGCCGACCGGCACCAGTGATCCGAATATGGCCAATAATTCGGCGACGGATACAACAACCGTCATCGCTGGTGCAGGCATGACTGGCACCAAGACAGTTTCTGGTACGACCACACCTGGTGGAGCGATCGCCTACACAATCGTGCTGAACAACGCCGGTCCTGGTCCTCAAGCGGACAATCCAGGTGACGAGTTTATCGACGTGCTGCCCGCACAAGTCAGCTTCGTTTCGGTGACAGCCAGTTCCGGCACGGCGGCCGCAAGTGGCGGAACCATCAGCTGGAACGGGACGATTCCGGCTGGTGGCAGCGTAACGATCACGATTGATGGCACGGTCGACAGCAATGCCTTCGGCCAGATCAACAACCAGGGCACGATCCACTACGACTCAAACGGCGATGGCAGCAATGACGCGAGCGCGTTGACCGATGATCCCGCCGAGCCCGGCGCAGCGGACCCCACCGGCTTCGCGATTGCCCAGGAAATTCCGACGCTGGGGCCGCTGGGTCTGTTGCTGCTCGCCCTGGGTCTTATTGCGATCTGGTATCGACGGGAGCGCACTGCGTAGCACTGATCAGGTGATGGAAGGTTGAATCAGCAGGCCAGGTATCCACGGATGCCTGGCCTTTTTGTTGGAATGGGCTGAGGGTGCCGATGCGATGGCTTTTCGCCTTGAGCTTCGCTATCGAGCAAGCGACAGATAGCGCTGATGCAATGCCTCGACGGCACCATCAAGGGCAGCAAGGCTTTCACTGTTGACGATCACATCATCGGCGATTGCGAGGCGTTGTTCGCGACTTGCCTGTGCATCGAGCATCGCCTCGGCCAGCGCGACGGTGATGCCGTCGCGTGCGAGCAGGCGCCGAATCTGGGTTTCGCGTGGCACATCGACGACGAGTACCCGATCGACCCATTGGTATTCGCCTGATTCGACAAACAACGGAATCACCAGCATGCCGTAGCTGCTGCGGACATTCGCTGCGGCTTCTTCCAGCACTTTGCGGATGCGCGGATGGACGATAGATTCGAGCCGATGACGTGCATTGGAATCAGCGAAGACGCGCTCACGCATCGCTTTGCGGTCGAGTGTGCCATCCGCTCCGAGCACGGCGACGCCGAACACTTCGACGATCTCCGCAAGCCCCGATGTGCCGATCGCGATGACATCGCGTGCGACGATATCAGCGTCAATGATCTCGATACCACGCGCAGCAAATCGGCGCTCGACCTCCGACTTGCCCGATGCAATGCCGCCTGTCAGCGCTACCGTGAACATGTCAGGCCATCAGCCGACAGCAGGCTTGCGATGACGGTTGATATGGTCACGCAGGGCAAGTGTCGCTTCGCGCGCTGCGTTGGCAAAATCGTCATCATTGCCAGCGTACAGAATGGCTCGCGACGAGCTGATCAACAAACCGGTACCGTCACTCGATTGACCGTTACGAAGCACCGCCTCGACATCGCCCCCCTGAGCGCCGATGCCGGGAACCAGCAGGGGCAGGTCACCGACAATTGCGCGAACTTCGGCAAGCTGCTCGGGATACGTCGCACCCGTCACCAGCAGGCAGTTGCCATTGGCATTCCATTCCTTCGCAACCTTGTCGGCGACATGCTGGTAGAGCGGGCGGCCAGCAACATCAAGATCCTGCAGATCGCCCGATCCTGCATTCGAGGTGCGGCACAGAATGACGACACCCTTGTCGGCGCGATCAAGAAACGGCTGCAGCGAATCGCGACCGAGATACGGATTGACCGTGACTGCATCGGCCTCGTAGCGATCAAACGCTTCGCTCGCATAGTGCTGCGCGGTCGAGCCGATGTCGCCGCGCTTGGCATCGAGGATCACCGGCACGCCCGGTTGGTGCGTGTGGATATGCGCGATCAATCGCTGCAATGCATCCTCGGCACCGATCGCGGCGAAGTGCGCGATCTGCGGCTTGAAGCAGCAAACCAAGTCGGCGGTCGCATCGACGATATCGCGGCAGAAGCGGAACACCGAATCATTATCTTCGGCGACCATTTTCGGGAACCGCGACGGTTCCGGATCAAGCCCAACACAAACCAGCGAGTTGTTCCGCTGCCAAGCCGAGCGAAGGGATTCCATGAAGGTCATGCAGGGTCTCCAGTGATCCATGCCTCAATGTAGGAGCCCCTTCAGGGGCGAGAGTTTCGGTCAAACATACGCGAAAGCTCGCCCGTAAACGGGCTCCTGCCGAAAGGCGCGCTAAACCAGCTTCTTGTAAAGCAGACGATGCGGCGTCGATGCGTCGTCGCCAAGACGGCGCTTCTTGTCTTCCTCGTACTCGCGGTAGTTGCCGGCAAAGAACTCGACGTGCGAATCCCCTTCGAAAGCAAGGATATGCGTGGCGATGCGATCAAGGAACCAGCGGTCATGCGAGATCACGAACACGTTGCCGGGGAATTCAAGCAAGGCGTCCTCAAGCGCGCGCAAGGTTTCGATATCAAGATCATTCGAGGGCTCATCGAGCAGCAACACATTGCCACCCTGAAGCAAGGTCTTGGCCAGATGCAGGCGGCCGCGTTCACCGCCCGAAAGCGAGCCGACCATCTTCTGTTGGTCCTGACCCTTGAAGTTGAATCGACCGAGATAGGCGCGTGACTGAATCTCGATGCCGTTGATGTTGAGGATATCGGCGCCGCCGGATATTTCCTGGAAGACGTTGTGGTCGCCTTCGAGTTTTTCGCGGCTCTGGTCGACATAGGCGACCTTGACGGTCTGACCACGCGTGATCTCGCCCTTGTCGGGTTTTTCCATGCCCATGACCATCTTGAACAGGGTCGACTTGCCCGCGCCGTTCGGTCCGATGATGCCGATGATCGCGCCATGCGGCACGACGAAATTCAAATCTTCAATCAGCAGGCGATCACCGAAGGATTTGCTGACATTCTTGAATTCCATGATCGACGATCCGAGACGCTCGCCGGGTGGGATGAATATCTCGTTGGTTTCGTTGCGGCGCTGGTAGTCGACAGCCTGCAATTCTTCGATCTTCGACAGTCGCGCCTTGCCCTTGCTGCGGCCGCCCTTGGCATTGCTGCGCGCCCATTCGAGTTCGCGCTGGATTGCCTTCTGGCGCGCCTTTTCGCTGGATTCTTCCTGCTTGAGGCGCTCGCCTTTCTGTTCGAGCCACGAAGAGTAATTGCCCTTCCAGGGAATGCCGCGGCCACGATCCAGTTCAAGAATCCACTCCGCGGCGTTGTCCAAGAAGTAGCGATCATGGGTGACCGCAACCACCGTGCCCGGGAAGTCGGCAAGGAAGTTCTCGAGCCACGCCACCGATTCCGCATCGAGATGGTTGGTCGGCTCATCGAGCAGGAGCATGTCCGGCTTCGACAGCAACAGGCGGCACAGCGCAACTCGGCGCTTCTCACCACCCGAGAGTTTGCCGACGTTCGCGTCCCAAGGCGGCAGGCGCAGCGCATCGGCGGCGACTTCAAGCTGGCGCTCAAGCGCATGCGCATCGGTTACTGCGAGCAGGCTTTCGAGGCGTTGTTGTTCGGCCGCGAGCTTGTCAAAATCCGCGCCTTCTTCGGCGTATTCGGCGTATACCTCATCGAGGCGCTGCTGCGCATTGATGACTTCGGCTACGCCTTCTTCGACGACTTCGCGCACGGTTTTGCTCGGATCGAGATTCGGCTCCTGTTCGAGATAGCCCACCTTGGTTCCCGGGTTCGCTCGTGCCTCGCCCTGAAAATCCGTATCGACACCGGCCATGATGCGCAGCACGGTCGATTTGCCCGCACCGTTCAGGCCGAGCAGTCCGATCTTGGCGCCGGGGAAGAATGACAGCGAGATGTCCTTGATGATCTGACGCTTCGGCGGAACGATCTTGCTGACGCCGTTCATCGTGTAAATGTATTGCATGCCAACTCCGGGTAGGGCTACGCCAACGCCGGCAAAAGGCCAAGGCAGTCGGTCAGGGAAAAGTGGGGTGCGGATTATCGCCGATCAGCGGCTGGGCGTCATGTTTGGAGCAGGGATTCGAGAATGGGGAGTCGGGAAGGGGAGCACGGAATGGGGCGAAAGAATTGTGGGAAGCGGCTTCAGGTGCGATGCCTTTTCCATTGGGACATCGAGAAGCATCGCGGCTTAAGCCGCTTCCCACATGAGATTGCAGATACCTTCGCGACCTAGAGTCGTTCCAACTGTTCGCGCAATCCACTCAACGTACTGGTGAAATCCGCCAGTCGCTGGCGCTCTTGATCGACCACGGCGGCGGGTGCATTGGCGACGAAGGTGTCATTGCCGAGCTTGCCGTTGCATTTGGCGATCTCGCCTTCTATGCGTTTGATCTCCTTGTTCAGGCGCGATTTCTCGGCATCGAGATCGATCAAGCCGGCGAGCGGGATCAGCACGCGCAGATCGCCGATGATCGCCGAGGCAGAAGCGGGCTCATCTTCACCGTCAGCCAGTGATCGTTGCGATTCGGTGCGCGCCAGAAACGCGATCTGGCTTGAAAATCGCCCAATGCGCTCGCGATCTGCCGCATTGCCCTTGGCAAACAACAATGGAATCTGCTTGGCCGGTGATATGTTCATTTCACTGCGGATGCGACGGATTTCGCCGAGCACGGATTTCAGCCACTCGATGTCGTTGACGGAGCTCGCGTCGATTCCCGTGGTGAATTCGTCGCGGCGCGGATACGGGCGTTCAGCGATTGAATGGCCCGATACACAGAGCTTCGGTGCAACGCTCTGCCAGATTTCCTCGGTGATGAACGGAGTGATTGGATGCAGGGCGCGCAGGATTGTCTCGAGTACACGGAGCAAGGTGTGCTTCGTCGAGGCGACCGCTTCAGCGTCATCGCCATTGAGCGCAGGCTTGGTCAGTTCGAGGAACCAGTCGCAGTAGTCGTTCCAGACAAACTCGTAAAGCGCTTGGGCAACGAGATCGAAACGGTAGGTGGTGAAATGGGTTTCGACTTGCTCGAGCGTCGCCGCCAATCGCGACAGAATCCATTGCTCGGCGGCCGTCACCGGGAGTGCGGTACCGGGAGCCGTCGATTCGACGTTCATCAGCACGAAGCGCGCGCCATTCCACAACTTGTTGCAGAAGTTCTTGTAGCCCTCGGCGCGTTTGAGATCGAAATTGATCGTGCGGCCGTACGTGGCCAAAGCCGCGAACGTAAAACGCATCGCATCGGTACCGACCGCGCTGATGCCTTCGGGATAGTCCTTGCGAATGCGTTTCTCGACTTTTTCGCG
>JBDSPX010000125.1:0-3578 GCA_039930065.1 Dokdonella sp. | reverse complement strand
CACCTTGGCGGCACGCGCGTGTTTGATCGCCTCGATCGTCTGCGGCTTCACGCCATCGTCAGCGGCGACGACGAGAATGATGATATCCGTCGCCTGCGCACCGCGCTGACGCATCGAAGTGAATGCGGCGTGGCCCGGTGTATCGAGGAAGGTGATGACGCCCTTCGGCGTGTCGACGTGATACGCGCCGATATGCTGGGTAATGCCACCGGCTTCGCCAGTCGCAACCTTGGTGCGGCGAATCGTATCGAGCAAGGAGGTCTTGCCGTGATCGACGTGACCCATGATGGTGACAACCGGCGGACGCGATTCGGCCGTGCCATCGGTTTCCGCATGCGCAAGCAGATCGACTTCGGCATCATTCGCCGACGCCTTAACCGCGGTATGCCCAAATTCCTCGACAACGAGCTGTGCCGTATCGTGATCAATGACTTCGTTGATCGTCGCCATCACACCCATCTTGAACAGGCTCTTGACCACGTCGGCACCCTTGGCAGCCATGCGCTGGGCGAGATCGGCCACACTGATCGTTTCGCCGATCTCGACATCACGCACGACCGGCGCCGATGGACGAGAGAATCCGTGCGGACCACTCGAATTCGACGAACGCGACGGCTCGGGGAAACGAGAACGCGGCTTCTTGCGCCCGGTTCGGCGTGCGCTGCCTTCCTGGGAAAGATGCAACTCGTTGCCAAAATACTTCTTCGATGGCGGTGAACTGTCACCACCGCCACCGCCCTCGCGTCCACGATGACTACTCGCGTGCTTGGGTTTGCCGTGCCGGCTCGCTGCATCCGTCGCCGGCGCGCGATCATCGGGGCGGCGCGTACGCTCGACCGGCGCTGCCGTTGAAGTCGAAGCAACCCTCGGAGTGACGGCGCGCGGTGCTTCAACTGCAGCAGGGGCAGGCACAGGCTTGGCGGGTGCTGCCAGCGCTTCGGCAGCCGCGCGCGCGGCTTCTTCGGCCTTGCGCTTGTCCTCTTCAGCCGCCTTGATCTTCGCCTCTTCTTCCTGACGTCGGCGATCGGCTTCCTGACGCACCTGATCTTCAGCGTCACGCTTGGCCTGCGACTCTTCCAGCTTGCGCAGCGCATCTTCACGCTCGGGATCAATCGACTTGCCCTGATCTTCGACCGCGCTGCGCTTCATGTAGGTGCGCTTCTGACGCACTTCAACGTTGACCGTCTTCGCCGTGGCGCCGCGCTGACCCGGATTGACGGTCAGTTCGCTGACGGTGCGGCGCTTCAATGTCACCTGGCGTGGCGCACCCTCATCACTGACCGCTTCGCCCTTGCCATGATTGCGGCGCAGGAAACCAAGCAGCTTGACCTTCTCGGTACTGCTGATCGATTGCTCCGGGTCGGAGAACTTCATGCCCGCTTCCTCAAGCTGCGCGAGCAGCTTGTCGACCGGGGTGGCCAGCACTGTGGCCAATTGTTTAATTGTTACGTCCGACATTTTTCTCTACTCCAGACCTGCCCGCGATTGCCCAACTCTCATCAACGCTCCGTTGCAGGCGATAGCCGCAACAGTGGGTATCGATGAGGTCAGGTGTTGCGTGCTGCCATAATCAGTGCTGCTGCGCGCTCTTCATCAATCCCCTCGATGGCCAATTCGATCAGCTCATCGGTAGCCAGATCGGCCAGATTTTCGCGCGTCACGATGCCATGCTGGGCCAATTCATAAGCCAGCGCCTCATCCATCGACTCGACTTCAAGCAAATCGTCGGCCGGTTTGTGTTCGTCAATGCCTTCCTCTACCGCAAGCGCATCGGTGAGCAGGGCATCACGCGCACGCGCACGCAGTTCCTCGACGATGTCCTCGTCAAAACCATCGATGGCCAGCAATTCCGCCGTCGGCACGTAGGCGATTTCCTCGACTGTCGAGAATCCTTCCTGGACCAGGATCTGCGCGATCTCGTTGTCAACTTCGAGCTTGTCGACAAACAATTCGCGCGCGGTTTCCTGCTCGCTTTCGCTCTTCTCGCGAACCTGATCGGCGGTCATCACGTTGAGCTGCCAACCCGAAAGCTTGCTGGCGAGACGCACATTCTGGCCACCTCGACCAATCGCCTGGGACAACTTGTCCTCGGCCACCGCAATGTCCATCGAGTGCTTTTCCTCGTCGACGATAATCGACTGCACTTCGGCCGGTGCCATCGCATTGATGACGAATTGGGCGTTGTTCTCGTTCCACAAGACAATGTCGATGCGCTCGCCATTGAGCTCGTTTGAAACCGCCTGCACGCGTGATCCGCGCATGCCGATACAGGCGCCGATCGGATCGGTGCGGTGATCATGCGCAAGCACGGCGATCTTTGCGCGATCACCCGCGTCACGGGCGCAAGCCTTGATTTCGACCAGACCCTGGCCCACTTCGGGCACTTCGAGCTTGAACAGCTCAATCATGAATTCCGGCGCGGTGCGCGAAATGAACAACTGCGGGCCACGTGGCTCGGAACGCACTTCATACAAGTAACCGCGCACGCGATCACCGGCACGAACCGCCTCACGCGGAATCGACTTCTCGCGCGAAATGAAGGCTTCGGCATTTCCACCGAGGTCAATATAAAGATTGCCGCGCTCAACGCGCTTGACGATACCAGTGATCAACTCGCCAACGCGATCGGCATACGCATCAACAATCTGCGCACGTTCGGCTTCGCGCACACGCTGCACGATGACCTGCTTGGCCGCCTGCGCCGCAATGCGACCAAAATCGGGATTCTCGATCTGTTCTTCGATGTATTCGCCAACCTCAACCTCCGGCGTGACATCGACCGCGTCCATCAAGCGAACCTGCCAATCCGGCGATTCCATGACAACATCATCAGCGACCACTTCCCAGCGACGGAAGGTCTCGTATTCGCCGGAATCGGTGTTGATCGAAACGCGCGCGAGCACCTCCTCATCGGGATAGCGCTTCTTGGCCGCCGAAGCGAGTGCCGCTTCCATGGCCTCGAAAATGACGTCCTTGTGAACGCCCTTTTCGTTGGCTACCGCTTCAACTACCAGCAATAATTCTTTGCTCATCTCATTAACTCCCGAGCGACCGCCGTAGCAGCCTCACTTTTGTTTAGGCTCGCGCTTGCGCGTTCCGGTGTCCTCATTCTTTTTCGCTGCCGCTTTTTTCGGCGCTACTTTTTTCGGTGCGGCGTCATAGCCGAGCGCGGCATAGTCCGGCACCAGCTTTGCCTTGACGATGTTGGCGTGCGTGATCAGCACTTCCTTGTCGTTCTGTTCGAGCTGGATGCGGTCGCCGTCGACACCCTTGATCAATCCGTGAAAACGATGGCGCCCGTCAATCGGCAAGGCGACATTGATCTTTGCCTCGCTGCCGATGAAGCGCGTGAAGTGCTCGAGCGAGAACAGCGGCCGATCAATACCGGGCGAAGAAACCTCGAGCGTGTAACGCCCTTCGATCGGATCGTTGACATCCATCAGCGCAGAAATTTCGCGGCTGACGCGCTCACAATCCTCGATCGTCACGAGACGCTCCGGCGCATCAATGAAGACGCGCAACAGGCTGGTTCCTCGGCTCGGACTGAACTCGATGCCAACAAATTCCAGGCCGAGGTC
>JBDSPX010000124.1:0-18826 GCA_039930065.1 Dokdonella sp. | reverse complement strand
ATCGTCGTCGGTGGTGGCCACGCCGGCACCGAGGCGGCACTGGCTGCCGCGCGCAGTGGCGCGCGCACTTTGCTGCTTAGTCACAGCATCGAAACGATCGGGCAGATGAGCTGCAATCCAGCGATTGGTGGCATTGGCAAAGGTCACCTCGTGCGCGAGATCGATGCACTTGGCGGCGCGATGGCGCACGCGGCCGATCGCGCCGGGATCCAGTGGCGTACCTTGAATGCCTCGAAGGGGCCGGCCGTGCGCGCCACCCGTTGTCAGGCCGATCGTGTTCTGTACAAGGCGGCCATTCGTTCGCTCGTCGAATCCCAGCCGGGACTTCAGTTGTTCCAACAGGCCGTCGATGACCTGCTTATTGAAGGAGGTCGCGTGACCGGCGTGCTGACCCAGATGGGTTTGCGCTTTCATGCGCCGACGGTTGTGCTGACCGCGGGCACCTTTCTTGCCGGCAAGATCCATATCGGCATGAGCAATCATGCCGGAGGTCGCGCGGGCGACGCGCCGGCGCAACGGCTGGCAGAACGCATGCGTGAACTGCCAATCGCAGTCGATCGCCTGAAGACCGGCACGCCGCCGCGTATCGACGGTCGATCGATCAACTTTGCCGGACTTGAAGAACAACCGGGCGACAATCCAGCGCCGGTATTTTCTTTCATGGGTTCGCGCGACGAGCATCCGCGCCAAGTCAGTTGCTGGATCACGCATACGAGCGAACGCACGCACGAGATCATTCGCGGCGGGCTTGATCGTTCGCCGCTGTACACCGGTGAGATTGAAGGGGTCGGTCCGCGCTATTGCCCATCGATCGAGGACAAGGTCGTGCGCTTCGCCGACAAGTCTTCGCATCAGATCTTCATTGAGCCCGAAGGCCTCGATACCTACGAGATTTATCCAAACGGCATTTCGACCTCGCTGCCTTTCGATGTGCAACTTGAACTCGTGCGTTCGATTCGCGGATTTGAAAACGCGCATATCACGCGGCCCGGCTATGCAATCGAGTACGACTACTTTGATCCGCGAGGACTCAAGCCATCGCTCGAGACCAAGGCGATCGAAGGCCTCTATTTCGCCGGTCAAATCAATGGCACGACCGGATACGAAGAGGCCGCCGCGCAAGGATTGATTGCCGGGCTCAATGCCTCGCGTGCCGCACGCGGATTGAGTCCATGGACGCCGCGCCGAGACGAGGCCTATATCGGTGTACTGATCGATGACCTGACCACCAATGGAACGATCGAGCCGTATCGCATGTTTACATCGCGCGCCGAGTATCGATTGCATTTGCGCGAAGACAATGCGGATCTGCGCTTGAGCGAGATTGGTCATGGGCTTGGCTGCGTTTCCGATGCACGCCATGAGCGGGTGCAGCGCAAACGTGAGGCCATCGATAGCGAGCGCGCGCGTCTGCAAGGCTTGTGGGTGACACCGGGCAATGCGCTTGGTAGCGCCGTCAGCACGGTGCTGGATGTCCCCCTCACGCGCGATGCGAGTGCGCTCGATCTGTTGCGTCGACCTGAACTCGACTACGCCCGATTGACCGCGCTGGAAGGCATTGGCCCGGCAGTGTCCGACGCCGAGGTCGCCGAGCAGGTCGAAATTTCAACCAAGTATGCCGGCTACCTTAATCGTCAGCGCGAAGAGATCGAACGCAGCCGTCGCCACGAGCACACCGGGATCCCGGCAAGTTTCGACTACGACGGCGTGCGTGGACTCTCCGCCGAAGTCTTGATCAAATTCAAGGCGACGATGCCCGCCACGATCGGCCAGGCGCAGCGCATCAGTGGCGTCACCCCGGCGGCGATTTCGCTGTTGCTGGTCCATCTCAAGCGGCACAAGCGCGTCGCCTGAATCAAGTTTCAACCTGACGATGGGCCGCTTGAGCGGCTCGTCGTGCTTTTGTTCAATCCACCCAGGAATGCATGCAAAGAATGTCGAGCATCGAAAAGAGAATTGCCGCTGAAATCAGCGCGGGTATCGAACAGGTTCACGCCGCTGTCGATTTGATCGATGGTGGTGCGACCGTGCCCTTCATCGCGCGCTACCGCAAGGAAGTCACCGGCGGGCTCGATGACACCCAGTTGCGCCTGCTGGAAGAGCGCCTCGGCTATCTGCGCGAGCTCGAGGATCGCCGCGCCGCGGTGATCGCGAGTATCGACGAGCAGGGCAAGATGACCGATAGCTTGCGCGCGGACATCCTCGCTGCCGACAACAAGGCACGTCTCGAGGATCTCTATCTGCCCTACAAGCCCAAGCGCCGGACCAAGGCACAGATCGCTCGCGAAGCAGGGCTGGAGCCGCTGGCATTCGCCCTGCGCGACGATCCTACCGAACCGCCCGAAGAGCGAGCGCATGCATTCGTCGACGCGGAAAAAGGTATTGCTGACATCAAGGCCGCGCTCGATGGCGCGCGGGCGATTCTGCTCGAATCGTTTTCGGAAGATCCCGCACTCGTGGGAACCCTGCGTGACTGGCTGACGGCCAAGGCAGTGATTCGCGCCAAACTGGTCAAGGGCAAGGAATCCGAAGGCGAGAAATTCCGCGATTATTTCGAGCACGTCGAGGCCATCGGCACGATTCCTTCACACCGTCTGCTTGCTTTGTTCCGTGCGCGCAATGAAGGCATTCTCGATCTTGAACTCGCGCCACGGCCGACCACGCCAATCAAGACGTCATCGACCAGCGAGGATCCGGCAGCTGCGTTGGATGATGCAGCGCTTGCAGGACATGCCGAAGCCGAAGGTCGCGTCGCACGGCATTTCAATATTGCCGATCAAGGCCGCCCCGGCGATCGCTGGATGCTCGACACTGCACGCCAGACCTGGCGCATCAAGTTGCACCTGCATCTTGGCCTCGATCTGTTTGGTCGTGCTCGCGAAGCCGCTGAGGCCGAAGCGATTCGTGTGTTCGGCGACAATCTCAAGGATTTGATGATGGCGGCGCCGGCGGGCCCGAAGACCGTGATGGGTCTCGATCCGGGCATTCGCACAGGCGTAAAGCTCGCTATCGTCGACGGCACCGGCAAACTGCTCGCGACTTCGGTGATTTATCCGCACGAGCCCAAGAAGCTCTGGGATCAGTCGATCGCCGAGCTGGCCAGTTTGAGTCGCAAGCACGGCGTCAATCTGATCGCGATCGGCAATGGCACGGCATCTCGCGAGACCGATCGCCTCGCCGCCGAGCTGATGCGCAAACACGCGGATCTGAAGCTCTCGAAGATTGTCGTCAGTGAAGCGGGCGCATCGGTCTACTCGGCTTCAGAACTCGCCGCGAAGGAATTTCCCGATCTTGATGTGTCGTTGCGCGGAGCGGTCTCGATCGCGCGTCGTCTGCAGGATCCACTGGCCGAGCTGGTCAAGATCGATCCGAAGTCGATTGGCGTTGGCCAATACCAGCACGATGTCAATCAAGTAAAGCTCGCGCACGCCCTGGTTGCGCGGGTCGAGGATTGCGTCAATGCGGTGGGAGTCGATGTAAATACCGCTTCGGCACCGTTGTTGGCTCGCGTCGCCGGATTGAGCACGGCGGTCGCCGAGAACATCGTGCGCCATCGCGACGAGCATGGAGCATTCCGCACGCGCAAGGCCTTGCTCAAGGTGCCGCGTCTCGGCGACAAGGCATTCGAGCAGTGTGCCGGCTTTTTGCGCATCCCCGCAGGCGATGATCCGCTCGATGCTTCTTCCGTGCATCCCGAGGCGTATCCGGTTGTTCAGCGCATCATCGAGCAGTGCGGGCGTGAGGTGAAAGCGTTGATCGGCGATAGTGGTTTCCTGCGTTCGCTCGATCCGCAGAAATTCACCGACGCCACATTCGGTGTGCCGACCGTGCGCGACATTCTCAAGGAACTTGAGAAGCCCGGCCGCGATCCGCGTCCCGAGTTCAAGACAGCCACCTTTGCCGAGGGCGTTGAAGACATTCGCGATCTCAAACCTGGGATGGTTCTCGAAGGTGTCGTGAGCAATGTCGCTGCCTTCGGCGCGTTTGTCGACCTTGGTGTGCACCAGGACGGTCTCGTCCATGTTTCGGCACTCTCAAACAAGTTCGTCAAGGATCCGCGCGAGGTCGTGAAGGCCGGTGACATCGTCAAGGTGAAAGTTATCGAAATCGATGTTGCGCGCAAGCGTATCGGCCTGAGCATGCGGCTTGAAGACGAGCCGGGTGAGTCGCGCTCCAGCGCACCGAGAAGTGGACAGGAAAGTCGGCGCCCGCGCGAGGCGCAACCCGCGCGATCAACACCGCCGGCATCGAACAGTGCCTTCGCTGACGCGTTTGCCAAGGCGAAAAATTGAGGCATCGTCGCAAATGAAAAAGGCCGGCGATTGCCGGCCTTTCTTCTGCGCAGTTGAAACTTCGCTGCGAACTACTTCTTCTTCGGCAGTTTCTTTTCACCCATGGCGAATGCCTTGACCGCACCGTCGTAATACGCCTTGACTTCGACATCGCTGAGCGTCTCGCCGCCGCTCTTCTCGTTGAGTACGACCTTGCCATTTTCGTCCCAGCCGGCGCGTGTCGTGACGCGGCCCTTCTGCAGGATCGCCATCGGCTTTCCATCAAGGAAGGCGTACTCGATATTCGTGCGCACCGCCGTGTCGCCGTCGCCGAGCTCGGAGTTCACGCGCATGAAACGAAGCTTGTTGCCCGCTTCGACAAAGCCATCCCAGGCTACCGACAGTTCACCATCGAGGAAGGAATCCTGAATACGCTTCATGCCGCCAATATGCGATTTCAGTTTGTTGAATGCTTCCTTCAGCGTCTCGCCCGGGGTTGCCTCGCCGTTGAGCACGACATTGATCGTCGAACCCGCGCCGCCCGTCAGCACCGGAGACTGCAGTGCTTGCACGTAGCGTCGTTCGCCGTCGACCAGCAATACGTTGACCACGTAGACCCGTGTCGGATCGATGTCGGTCGGCTTTACCGAAAGTGTGAACGGGTAGGGCGGCTGGGAGGCGACGTCCTGCGAGGTCTGGTCCAGCACCACATCCTGTTGCGCGACATCAACGAGGCTGACGGTTAGTTTCGCGCCGGGATTGATTTCGGCCGCTTCGCGAAGGGTGATCGTGCCATCGATATGATCCGGTATGGGCGCATTGGCCGCATGCTGGGCCGGGGATGCTGCTGATCCGTTATCGTTCGCTGAGGGCGCACTGGCGGGCTGATTGGAGGAGTTGCACCCTCCGAGAAAAGCCAGTGCGGTCAATGCAGTGGCGACGAGCTTGTTCATGGCGGGATCCTCAAATAACAATAAACGAAATGTCTCGTAGTTTTCACGCGGAGCATAGCGCTCGTTGGATGAACGAGCCATAGGCGCACGCGGGGTTATGCTTCATCGAGAGCCTTCGCGGAGACTCGCCGGCCGAGCACAATAATGCGCGGGCCCAACGGAATCAATCCGCCGCAACTTGATCGGACTTTGTTTGGCCGTCTTTATCCCTGATCGCGGCTTGCCTGAATGCACCCAAGCGGCGCAATGGCATCGGTGTCGGTGCCATGCTTGAACCAAATTGATGAAAGGTGAGCCACTGATGGTGCGCAATCGGACGACCCCGCCACGTGGCACGGTGATGGGTTGATCGCGCTCATTCAGACGAGGTCAGGCATTGCAGTGGACAATCGGTGGAATGACACGCGCAATTGAGCTGGAGCAAATTGACGGGCCCCGGATGAAGGCGCATCGCTGGAGGTTGGTCTCGCCATTCCGGATTGGTCGCGCCGAAGGCAACGATCTCGAATTGGCTGACCCGGGAATCTCCCGGCGCCACGCATCGATCGAGCTCGACGACCAGGACTGGGTTGTGCGTGATTGCGGAACCTTGATCGGCATCCAGGTCAATGAGTTGGCATTGCGGACGTCTGCGACAGCCGTGCTGCGCGACGGAGATGTGCTCGGCATTGGCGCATGGCGCTTCCGCTTCAACGTATTGTCGGTGACGCCGGAAATCCAGCGTGAGGCCCGCGAGAAATCACGGATCAGCCTGATACGCTCCGGTGGCAATCTGGCCGAGCAGCGACTGGAATTGCTGCTTCGCTATGCGGGTGATATCGCCACAGCAGAAAACGAATCGATGCTCGCCGAGATCATGGCCGAACATGCCTTGCTCGGATCCGGCTACCCTCGGGCCACTGTGCTTTGGTGCAGGGGCGATCAACTGATTGTCAGCTGCCAGCGACCGCAAGTACCGGCGTCGGTGCTGAGTGTCTGGGAATTCGATACGTCGCTGGTCGAATCGGCGCGCCGTGGTGACATCGCGAGAATTGAGGGCGCGCTGTCCGATGGCAAATCGGCAACCCGTCTCGGCAAGAACGAGCGCCGCGCGCTCTGTGCACCCTTGATGCTCGATGGGCATGCGCAAGCCTTTCTCTATCTTGATTCGGATCGGCCGGGCGCGCGACGACATGCCGATGCCCCTACGTTCTGCCATGCCGTTGCCCGCCTTGCGGCTCTCGCGCTGGCTAATCTGCACCGGCTGGAAAGTGCGCGAGAGCATGCAGCGTTCGCCGCCGATCTTGAGCGTGCGCGCGAGGTTCAGCAGCGATTGTTGCCGCCGCCGGAAGGGCGCATGGCGGCATGCGATTACGCGGTCCATCTGCATCCCGGTCGCGTCGTGGCTGGCGACGTTGCGGATGTCTTCGAGATCGAAGGCGGCCGCGTTGTTGTCGTGCTGGGCGATGTCAGTGGCGCCGGGCTCGGGGCTGGATTGGTCATGGCTTCTGTACAGTCTTTCTTGCGAGCCGCATTCGCGCGGGACGTAGATCCTGCGCAGGCCGTCGCTCTGCTCAATCGGCATCTTTGCCAGCAATCGAGCGGCGGACGTTTCGTCACTCTTTGGCTCGGCGTATTTGAAAGCGATGGCATTCACTGCCGGTTTGTCGATGCCGGTCATGGCCATGCCTTGCGCATCCGCGACGGGGGCGTCGAGATGGTTCCTGTCGAGGGGGCCATTCCGCTCGGTATCGATATCGGCGCAAAATTCAGCGCGGAAATTCTTGAGCTTGCGCGCGGAGAAATACTGCTGCTCTACAGCGACGGCATCATCGAGCAGCGGGATGCGCAGGGGAGGGAGTTTTCCAGCGACGGATTGAAGAGGGCGAGTGCGCAAGCGTTGTCACCCAGAGAGGCCGTCTCCCTGACCTGGCAGGCCCTGCAAACCCATACGGCAGGCGCTGCTCCGGATGACGACGCGACCTTGCTTGCGATCAGCGGTTCAGGATGAGGTAGCTGAGGGTTTGGTGTCGTCGACGAGTGACAGCGCTGAACGAACCAGATTACGACCGCTCTGCTTGGCTCGATAGAGTTGATCGTCAGCCGCGCGCATGAGATCGCCCGTCGAGGCCATGCCGGGAAGCCACGATGCGGCGCCGATGCTGACCGTTATCTTCCTCGGCGTATCGTCGAGGGTGAATTCGAGCTCGGAAAGTGCGCGGCGCAGGCTATCGGCGAAAATGATCGCCTGCTGGAGTGTGTTCTCCGGCAGGACAATGGCGAACTCTTCGCCACCGATGCGGGCGACGATGAATTCTTCGCGCGAGTGACCACGCAAGGTAAGCGCAACCTTTTTCAGAACCAGATCGCCGTTTGGATGGCCAAACTGGTCATTGATCGATTTGAAATGATCGAGGTCGATGATCAGCAGCGTCAGTGGTCGTTTGTAGTTGGCAGCACGCGCAATTTCACGATCGATCAGTTCAAGGAATTGTCGGCGGTTGTAGAGATCGGTCAACGAATCGGCAGTCGCGAGTTGATACAGCTCCTCGTGGTAACGCGCCTCGACGGATGATCGATCCATGAATTTGAGTACGCAACTTCCGACGGCGATGTGGTCACCGTCCTTGAGCTCGGCCTCGATAATCGGCTGGTCATTGAGAAAGGTCTTGTTGGTCGAGTCAAGATCCTTGATTCGATAGCCAGCCGGTTCTCGCGTGATCCGACAGTGCGCGCGGGACACGCTGCGCTCGATGATCTGGAATTCGGCTTCAGGTGCGCGCCCGATGATCAGCGGATCGTCACCAAGATTGATGCGCTGCCCAAGACGCTGCCCCTGCAGCACGACGAGGCAGGCAGGAACCTCGCCGCCACCCGCACGTCGATGCGGGTGCATGGTGCGGCGCTGGGTCGTGCTGGCGTCATTGGTGCGTTGCGTCATGCGGCGTAACACTCTCCGGAAACCGGGCGTGAAGATCGATCAACGGGCGCTTCGTCACGAGTCTACTCGATCATTCCACATGATTCTGCACCACCTTCGTCACGAAGCGGATGAAGTCGACGGCAGCAATGAAATGTCGGCGACGCGCAGGAACATCGCGCGCAAGCGGCCCAGCAGAATCAGTCGATTGCGCCGCACCGCTTCATCCTCAGCCATGACCATGACGTTGTCGAAGTAATGATCGACCGGATCGCGCAACTTGGCGAAACGCTGAAGCAGGCCAACATAGTCTGACTGTGCGATCAGGGGCGAGGCGTCGGATTCGGCTTGGGCAACGGCCGCGACCAGGTCGCGCTCTGCATCGGATTCAAGCAGGGAGCCATCAATGCTGCCGGCCACGCTGTCGCCTGCCTGGCGCAGGATATTGCCAATGCGCTTGTTCGCCGCGGCCAAAGCCTGCGCTTCGGGAAGCTTGGCGAACTCGACCACGGCCCGCAGGCGTCGATCAAAATCGACCAGCGATGAGGGGGACAGGACGCGAACTGCCTCAAAGGCTTCGCTGCCAATGTGTTGATCGGCGTAATAACTGCGCAGGCGTTCGATAATGAAGTCGAAAATTTCGTTGGCCAGTTCGTCGCGTCGCTTGCCCGCATCGAGCTCGCGGGGCTTGCCATCCTTGCTCTTGCCGAGCCCGGCAATGAGGGCTGCTTCGGGCAGGCTGGCCAGTGCTTCAGCGAGATGCGCCTTGAGATCAAGATCAAGTCCGCCTTCGATCAGTGTTCGCGCTAGCCCAAGCGCCGCTCGTCGCAGTGCGAATGGATCCTTGTTGCCGCTCGGTTTCATGCCGACGGCAAAGATGCCGGTCAAGGTGTCGAGACGTTCGGCAACCGCGAGCACCTGGCCGAGTTTGCCTCCGGCAATGCCATCGCCGGCATTGCGTGGGCGATAGAACTCATCGAGCGCAGAAGCGACTTCCGCCGATTCGGGCTTCATGCCCTGACTCGCGTAGTAGCGACCCATGATGCCTTGCAGTTCGGGAAACTCCCCGACCATGCGTGACATCAGATCGCACTTGCTCAAGGCTGCGGCACGCGTCGCCAGTGCGGCATCGACGCCGACCCGGTTGGCAATCACGCGCGCCAATTCGGCGACGCGAATGGTCTTGTCCCAGACGCTGCCGAGCGACTGCTGGTAGGTCACCGACTTCAACGATTCCTGGAACGATTCGAGGCCTTGCTTGCGGTCCTCGTCGTAGAAGAATTTGGCATCGGCAAAGCGCGGCCGGATTACGCGCTCGTAACCCTTGCGGATTTCACAGGGATCCTTCGATTCGATGTTGGCGATGCCGATGAAATGCTCACTGAGCTTGCCCGCGGCATCAAACATCGGGATGAATTTCTGGTTGGTCTCCATCGTCATCACGAGCGCTTCTTGCGGAACGTCGAGAAACGCCTGATCGAAGGCGCAGGCAACTGCCACGGGCCATTCATTCAGATTGGCGATCTCGTCGAGCAGATCTGCAGAAAGTTGTGGTGTGCCGCCAATCTCTTTGCTGACGCGCGCGACCTCCTCAACGATGCGCTGACGGCGCTCTCCCGGATCCGCAATCACCTTCGCATTGCGCAACGCCTCGAGCCACGAATCGGCATCGACAATGTGTACCGGCGCGTCATGATGAAAGCGATGACCGCGCGATTGCCGACCCGACTGGATGCCGAACAATTCGACCGGAATGATTTCGCTGCCATGCAAAACAATCAGCCAGTGCGCCGGACGCACGAAAGCGAACTCGTGATCGCCCCAGCGCATCGGCTTGGGAATCGGCAAGGGCTTGACGGCCTCTGCAAGGATCGTCGGCAACAGCGCAGCGGTCGATTGTCCCGGTTGGATCGCACGATGGACGAACCATGAGCCCTTGTCGGTTTCGAGCTTTTCGAGTGCTGATACAGCGACACCACAACTTGCCGCGAAGCCGCTGAGAGCGCGGGTCGGTTGACCATCGGCGTCGAGGCCGGCAGCGAGGGCAGGGCCGCGACGTTCGATCGCTTGATCGGGTTGGTCGTGAGCAACGCCTGCAACGATGACGGCAAGGCGACGCGGTGAGCAAAAAGTCTTCGTATTGGCAGAATCAAAGGTGACGCCGGCTTTTTCGAGGCCGTCAACGATGCCTCTGGTGAACGCCTCGGCGAGCGTGTCAAGTGCCTTCGGTGGCAGCTCTTCGGTGCCAATCTCGATCAACAACGGAGCGGGTAGTTTGTTCGTGCTCATGCGACTTCCTCGCGCTTGCGCAATCCCGGAAAGCCGAGTTTCTCGCGTTGTGCAAAATAGGCTTCAGCAACCGCGCGAGACAAGGTGCGCACGCGCAGGATGTAACGCTGGCGCTCGGTCACACTGATCGCACGCCGCGCATCGAGCAGGTTGAACGTGTGGCTGGCTTTCATCACCTGTTCGTAAGCCGGCAGGGGTAGTCCCGCTTCGACGAGTTTATTCGCTTCGCCCTCGCAGGTATCGAACCATTCAAACAGCTTGGCCACATTGGCATGCTGGAAGTTGTAGGTGCTCTGCTCGACTTCGTTCTGATGGAACACATCACCGTAGCTGACCACGCCGCGTGGGCCGTCCGTCCAGACCAGGTCGTAGACGTTGTCGACGTTTTGCAGGTACATCGTCAGGCGTTCGAGGCCGTAGGTGATCTCGCCGGTTACGGGTCGGCATTCAAGGCCGCCGGCTTGCTGGAAATAGGTGAACTGGGTCACCTCCATGCCATTGAGCCAGACTTCCCAGCCGAGACCCCAGGCGCCGAGGGTGGGCGATTCCCAGTTGTCCTCGACAAAGCGCAAGTCATGCACGAGTGGATCAATGCCGAGTGCTTTGAGCGAGCCGATGTAGAGATCGATGATGTCGTCCGGGTTCGGCTTCAGCACCACTTGATATTGGTAATAGTGCTGCAAGCGATTCGGATTCTCGCCGTAGCGGCCATCGGTCGGTCGTCGCGAAGGTTGCACATACGCGGCGGCCCACGGCTCAGGCCCGAGCGAGCGCAAGAACGTCGCTGGATGGAACGTGCCGGCGCCGACCTCGGTGTCGAGCGGCTGGATCAATACGCACCCTTGCTCCGCCCAATAGCGGTTCAGGGTCTGGATAACGTCCTGGAAGCTGAGTCCTGACATGTTCTCGGTCACGGTCGCGTTGGCAAAGCGCGCTAGTATAACGGGCGGTCACCATCTCCGAGGATAGGCACGGCATGGCTACACGACAGGTGCAACCCGGTGTCATCGACAGCCCGGCCGCTGCCGTATCGCCACAAGCAACGGTGCTGGGTCTGCATCACCGCATTGATATCGATGAAACGCTGGCCGCACTGTTCGCCGATGGCGTCATTTCCGAGGATGACATGCGTCGCGTGCGTGCCGATGTACGCACGGCGCGCGGCAAGCTTGAGCTGCATCCGTTGATCCTCGTTGCCAATTTGAAGCTTGTCGACCAACGCGATCCGACCAAGCCATTGAGTCTGGAGGTATTGACCCACTGGCTGGCTTGCAAGGCGAAGCTTCCCTATCTGAAAATCGATCCGATGAAGATCGACGTGCCTGCGGTGACCCAGGTCGTCAGCCACGCGTACGCGCTTCGCTATCGGATATTGCCGGTAGCGGTCAGCGAGATGCAGGTCGTGTTTGCCACATCGGAGCCGTTCGACAAGCGCTGGATGGCCGATCTCGGTCATATCCTGCGTCGCGACATTCAACGAATGGTCGCCAGTCCGATCGATGTCAGTCGCTTCCTGACCGAGTGGTGGGGCGTTCAGCGCTCGATTCAGCGCGCCAAGGACGCCAAGGCGGAAAAGGGTGAGGGTTCGGCCTTGCTCAATTTCGAGCAGTTGGTTGAACTCGGCAAGACCGGCGATCTCGGCGTCGATGATCGCCATGTCGTGCATATCGTCGATTGGCTTTTGCAGTATGCCTTCGAGCAGCGTGCGTCGGATATTCATCTGGAACCACGCCGCGATACCAGCGCGATCCGCTTCCGTATCGATGGGATCATGCACAAGGTGTTTGAGTTGCCGACACCGGTGATGACCGCGGTCACTTCGCGCATCAAGATCCTCGGGCGCATGGACGTGGCCGAGAAGCGACGTCCGCAGGATGGTCGCATCAAGACGCGCTCGCCCGGCGGGCGCGAAGTCGAGTTGCGATTGTCGAGCATGCCGACCGCATTTGGCGAAAAGATCGTCATGCGTATTTTCGACCCCGATATCGTGGTCAAGGAATTCCGGCAGCTGGGCTTCACCAACGAGGAAGAATCGATCTGGCGCGGCATGGTCGAGCGCCCCCACGGCATTGTCCTTGTCACCGGACCGACCGGTTCGGGCAAGACAACCACGCTGTACTCGACGCTCAAGGTTCTGGCGACGCCGGACATCAATGTCTGCACGGTCGAAGACCCGATTGAAATGGTCAGCCCCGAGTTCAATCAGATGCAGGTGCATAACGCGATTGACCTCGATTTCGCGGCGGGCGTACGCACTCTGATGCGCCAGGATCCGGACATCATCATGGTCGGCGAAATCCGCGATCTGGAAACTGCGCAGATGGCTGTGCAGGCTTCGCTGACCGGCCACCTCGTGCTTTCGACGTTACATACCAATGATGCGCCTAGCGCACTGACCCGCCTGCTCGATCTTGGCGTGCCGAACTATCTCATCCAGTCAACCTTGACCGGTGTCGTTGCGCAGCGTCTTGTGCGTACCTTGTGTGCGCACTGCAAAGTGGAGGTGCCTTTCGACGAGCGCGGTTGGTTGGCCATGACCACGCGCTGGAATCTTCCGCCGCCAGCGCTGAACTTTGGTCCGAAGGGATGTCTGGAATGCCGCAAGACGGGCTTTCAGGGACGCACCGGCATTTACGAGATGATGCGGATTTCAGGCCCCTTGCGTGCCCTGATCCAGCCGAGCATGGATCTCGCCAGGGTCGCCGAGACGGCGCTGGCAGAGGGAATGCGTCCTTTGCGGGTTTCGGCCGCGGCACAGGTCGCACGCGGCGTGACGACCTTGCGTGAAGTCATGAACGTATTGCCGCCGATGGAGTAAGTGGTTGATCGCCGCCCTCCATTGGACTATGGCCGTCTCGGGACGCAGCCGGCTACAGCGAAGTCACAAACGAAAACGCCATCCGGTCCGGATGGCGTTTGAGGAACTTGTGCCGCCCGAATGATTCCGGACGGCACAATCGACCAGCGTTGCTGCTTACTTGCGGCCGCGAGCGTTGGTGCGGATCGCCTTCAGCGGGTCACCGAGCTTGACGGTCGACAGGTAGCTGTTGATCGCCTCGTTGGTGACATCATAAAGCGGGCGACCCATAACGGCTGCGGTTGCCTTGAGGCTGTCACGCATGCGCTTGGATACGCGCAGGCTGGCATCGCGGGCGTCGTCTTCAACTGGAGCTGCTTTCTTCTTCGTTGCCATGTTTCCCCCTTAGGGATAGTTATAAAGAGTTTTCTGCGACGAAATCCTTTTTCGCCACGGTTATAAGTGTAGCGCCTTTATGGCTTGGAATAAACGTGTCGAAAGTTGGGTTCGGTAAGGATTTGTGAACAAAAAGCTTCCCGGCCCGACCAGAGTGGACAGCAAATTGCGATTTTTGTTCCCCAGATGTGGTTTTCGCGACGCGCGCGAAACGTTCAGGCGCTCGGGGCGTCGCTTTCGCTGGGCAAGCGTTTTGCCAAAAAACGCGCCGCGAAAATCCCGACTTCGTATAGAAGACACATGGGAATCGCCAGCAGCAGTTGCGAAATAACATCGGGCGGTGTCAGCACCGCAGCAATGACGAAGGCGCCGACAATGGCGTATGGCCGACCTTTTGTCAGCTGCTCAGGGGTCGTAATTCCGATCGCCACGAGAATGACCAGCGCGACCGGAACCTCGAAACAAAAGCCGAAAGCAAGAAAAAGCACTAGGACAAAATCAAGGAAGCGGCTGATATCCGGCATCACTGCCACGCCCGCCGGGGCGACGCTCGTCATGAACGTGAAGATGGCAGGAAGAACGAGGAAATACGCGAACGCGCAGCCAATGTAGAAAAGCAGCACCGACGAGGCAAGCAGCGGAATGGCCAGGCGACGTTCATGTCGGTACAGACCGGGCGATACGAAAGCCCAGAACTGGTACAGGATAAAAGGCATGGCCAGGAATAACGCGACGAAGAAGGCCAGCTTGAGCGGTGCAAAGAACGGTGATGCGACATCGGTGGCGATCATTGCGCCGCCGATTGGCAAGTGATCGATCAGCGGTTTGGAAAGCCAGGCATAGAGCTTGTTTGCAAATGGAATCAGCACGAGCAGGATCAATAGTACCGCCGCCACCGCGCGCAAAAGACGCGAACGCAGTTCGATCAGGTGCGAGAAGAATGACTGCTCCTTCTCGTCGGTTTGTTCAGTTTGGTTCATCGGATGAGGGCTTTTCGGGTTCGCCACTCACGGCATTGCGGAATTGATCGGCGGTGGCGCGGAGTTCCTCGCGAACGTCAATCTTGCGCGCCGTATCGTGGATGCTGCGTTTGATATCTTCGGCGGCCAGTTCGCGTTCAATTTCCGAGCGCACGCCTTGCCAGCTGTTGCGCAAGCGACGCATCAAGGCGCCCGCAGTCCGCGCGGCGCCAGGCAACCGTTCCGGGCCCAGGACCAGCAAGGCCACGACTGAGATCAGCGCCAATTCGCCGAAACTTAAATCAAACATGGTGGGTGCCTGGGGGAGAGCTAGTGCTGGGAGCGATCCGTCTCGGCATCCTTGACCGACTGCGACTCCATCGGGGGATCTGCTTTCAGTTCGGACGGCTTGGATGGCTCGTCACCCTCCTGCATGCCCTTTTTGAAACCCTTGATGGCTGAACCCATGTCTTCGCCGATATTGCGCAGCTTCTTGGTGCCAAACACCAAGGCGACGATGACGAGAACGATAAGCCAATGCCAAATGCTGAAACCACCCATCTTGAATACTCCGTGGAAATTTTGCCGAGGCCAGGTCCGGCCGTAACAAGGCGAAAGTCACTCGCCGGCTGATCAACGCCGCTTTCCTCTTGACGGCGAAGCGCGAGTGCCAGACTAACGCGCAGTGTACTCCTCAAGGCGGTCGCGGAACTCAACGAGGTCATTCGGAACATTGCTGACGCCGCCTTCGAAGATCCTTCGAGGCGTTACACCTTCCCCATAGATCAGTTGATTGCTGCCATTGTCGATCGACAGGACCGAGCCATCGAGAGCAACCCCTGCGAACAGGCCGCGAGCGCGCGAATACGAGAAAATTTCTGCCTTCAGCTGGGCATCAGTGGATGCTTGCGCCGTGCGGCCGACCGGACCGGCTGCGGCTGACGCATCTGCGCCCAAAGTGAATTTGCCGTGGACGATCGAATCCACACCACGTTCGGTGCGGAATACTAGGATGACATCGGTCGAAGACACACCTGCCTGAAACCCGATGCTGCCACCCGTCAAGTTGACGAAACTGGGATTGGACCAGGTGCCATCAGGCGATTTGACCGAAATAAGCCCCTCGCCGCGGCGTCCACCAATGACGAATCCAGCCTTCAGCACGTCCGGTACAACCACAATCGCATGCGCGCTCTGCAACAAATCCCTTGGTATCGCCTTGTCCGGCGCCTGCATGACTTCGTTGAGCACGCGAATCGCGTTTTGCGCGCGTTTCAGCTCGGGTTCGGCAGCATGCACAGAGAGACCGACAAGAATAAGCAGGCCCGCGAACAGGCGCACAAGGCAAGGCATGGTTGACTCCGTGAGAGGAAATCGAGTCAAGCTAGCAGGTCAAGCTGAGTGGACGATGAAGCGCACGTTGCCACTCTGGGAACTCCAGCGAAACGAGTGCATCAAGCGAGTCGTGCAGGGTTTTGCCGGCGAACTGCCAAATGCTGCACAGATGCGACAACCGCAGAAACTTCAAACAGCCAGTGACGCGCGCAGCTTCCGATCAACTGGAGGCGTTTTCCGCTTTGGTTCGATTGATGCCAACAAGAAGCAGCAGAGCGAGAAGCGAGAACAGGCCCCACGAGCCATTCAACGGCAGCGCTGCCGTAGAAGGCGTGCCGCCACCGCCGCCGGGAGGTGGCGGTGCCGCGCAAGGCGTGGGCCCCATCGTGAAGCCGGCGATGCCAATTCCGCGCAGGCTTTCCGGGCCGGTTATTTGTCCAAGAATTGTCGCCAACCCGGTGGTGGGGTCGATTCGCGCGAGATCGCTCCAGTCGGTCAGGGTGCTTCCCCCCGGAGCGGGTGGAAGATAGTTCAACACCGCCCAAAGCGTGCCGTTGGCGTCGAAACTGATAGATATGGTGCTGATCCAGCCGCTGCTTGCAGCGCCAAACCCGCCAATCAGGGTCGCCGAACCGGTTTGCGTATCAATTCGGTACAAGCTGTTGTTTCCGCGCCCACCCGCCGCGAACAGCTCGTTGCCTCTTGCGGCGAGTCCGGTAATTGTGGTTCCGAGGTTGCCGACAACCGTCGACTGTCCGTTTGAAGGGTTCACTCGCCACAGCTGCTTCGATGTGGCGGACGACAACCACATTTGCCCATCACAGGTGAATGCCGAGGCGAAATCGAGGGAATTGAATTGGCCTGAACCACCGGTCAAATTCAGTGCGGAGAGATAGGTTGCCGCGCCAGTCGATGGGTTCAGGGTAACCACGGGCTTCTGGCTGAGGCTGTCAGATAGCGCATACAGCGTGTTGCCGGGACCAAATGTGAGTCCCTTCAAAGCGCCGAACGGCTGCCCACCGAAATTTCCGGCATCGCCCAGATAAGTGGCACCCGGCGGTGAGGTTTGAATTCGGTAGAGCTGGTCGAAAGCGACGCCATAGCCGAGTGCTTCCGCCTTGGCCAGCGAAAACGGAGCGATGGAAAGCACAGCTGCGATGAGGCAGGCACGCATGCGCATAGTGGCATTCTTTTGTTATGTTATTGGTAATCGTCAGCCTCGATGTACCTGCGAGGCGGTCTTGAGTCTAGCAGTTTTCTCTATGCCGACAAGGCCTTGGAGCGATTCCTGCCAGTTTCCCCATGCCCTCGGGATTGAGTCTTTCCATGTCGCGATTCATTGCGTTTAACCAGCCTGCGCAACCCCGCCGGCTCGCCATCCTGCTGGTCAATCTGGGCACGCCCGACGCCCCGGATACCGCGTCGGTACGCCGCTATCTTGCTGAATTTCTTGCAGATCCTCGTATCGTTGAGCAGCCACGGTGGCTCTGGTGGCTGGTTCTCAACGGAATCATCCTGCGTACTCGGCCGCAACGCTCGGCGCGCGCCTATGCCAAGGTCTGGACGGCTGAAGGTTCGCCCTTGCAGGTCGAAACCACGGCCTTGGCAGCACGATTGCAGACGGTATTGGAAGGCAGCTTGGGAGCCGATGTCATGGTTCGCCACGCCATGCGCTATGGCTCTCCCTCGATCAGCGACACCTTGGCTGACCTTGCACGATCGGGTATGCAGCGCTTGCTCGTGCTGCCATTGTTCCCGCAGTTTTCCGCAACGACCACAGCCTCGGTGTTGGACGCCGTCACAGCGGAATTCCGTCGCTGGCGGCGTCCGCCGGAGCTGCGATTTGTCATGGATTACCATCGTGAACCCGCGCACATCGAGTCGCTCGCGCGGAGTGTCGAGCGTCACTGGCAAGCGCATGGACGGGGCGATCGTTTGCTGCTGTCTTTTCACGGCATTCCGCAGCGCTATGTGCGAAACGGAGATCCCTACCGCGACCAGAGCGAGCAGACCACGGCCTTGCTGCGAGCGCGACTCGGCATGAGTGAAAACGAGCTCCTGCTCAGTTATCAGTCGCGACTCGGAAGGGAGCCCTGGCTTCAGCCCTACACCGACAAAACCCTCGCTGCACTGCCCGCGCAAGGCGTCCGTCGCGTCGACACGCTTTGTCCTGGTTTCGCCGTGGATTGTCTGGAAACGCTGGAGGAGATCGCGATGGAGGGACGCGAGACTTTTCTTGAGGCCGGAGGTAGTGAATTCCACTACATCCGTTGTCTCAACGCGGGCGTCGATCAGGTCGACTCGATGCGGGCGCTGATCCTGCGCCATTGTCGTGGATGGCCAGAATCCGATTTGAGCTCGAATGAAAAACCATGAGCCCATGGTCGCCGAAAGAACTGAGGATCCCGTTGCGTCATCTGAACCTGGCCGCGAAAGCCTGGGGCAAGCCGTCTGATCCGCCGCTGCTCGCCCTGCACGGCTGGCTCGACAATGCCGGAACATTTGATCGTCTCGCGCCATTGCTGGAAGGTCACTATCTGATTGCACTGGATCTGGCCGGGCATGGCCGATCCGATCACAGACCGCCGGCAACCTGGTATCCGTATGCGGATTTTCTTGATGAAATCGCGGCGGTCATCGACTGGTTTGGCTGGTCGAACGTCGACTTGCTCGGGCATTCCCTCGGGGCAACGCTGACCAGCACGTTTGCCGCGATCTGTCCGCAACGCGTCCGCCGATTGCTGCTGATTGAAGGGCTCGGCCCGCTGACACAAGCGGCAGAGAAGACCCTGGATCAGTTGCGTCGCGCTCATTCGGCGAGGCATTCGTTCACCGGCGAGGGGTTGCGCGTGTTTGCGAATATCGATGAAGCGATCGACGCGAGATGCCGTGCGGGACATCTGTCGAAAGAGGCAGCGCGCTGCATT
>JBDSPX010000123.1:0-6919 GCA_039930065.1 Dokdonella sp. | reverse complement strand
GCGCGGTGCGGATCGTGGCCAGCATCGTAGAACCCACCGCCATCCGCGCCATCCTTGCCCACTTCGCAAAGCACTCCGCGCTGGAGAAAGCGCACTACCGACCCGCCCCGCGCGCACCGCCCGCTGTGGCCGCGTGACACCCAGGCGGCCACGACGCCGAGGGCGAAGCCAGGAAGACAACACGAAGCGGCAACCAACCTGCAGGGCCGTGCTCGGCCCGCAGTCGGAAATCAGCGAGAAATGGCCGCGGACGGCGAGGCGCCGCGCCCCCGCGATGCCGAACTCCCACTCGCAAACATCCGATCCGCGCCCAAACCGGCGCTTGCGCGCCCGTCGCCTACTCGCCAGACTGTTCCAAAAGGGCGTTTGACGTTCCTATACTTCCGACCGAAGCAGAAGTTCAGGGACAAATAGACGTGTCCCTTTTCTCATTGCATCAAATCAAAAGCTTCCACGCGCCGCTGAAGTTTATAAAGTTCATCCAGCACCAACCATGGATCGTTCTCATCCACGAAGTGAGAGGAGTAATGCATGGTGACGTGTTCGGCATTAGCGGAAAGTTTTATCAGTTTATATTGGGCACTGTTCCAGGCTGCATTGTAGGCATCCACATCGGAGTAGCTCATCTTGGTTTGGCGCAGAGTGTTGTGCGGCAGGCCGCGGCTCATGACGGTAATGGGTAACTTGTCGGGGACGGTAAAACTTGGTGCTGCCATCACCGCTTCCACTAAATCTTCATGGGAGTGCTGCTGCTTTTCCCATTCGATAATGTTTTCCATGGTTTTCCAACCGGCGACGGACATCGACAGCTTCATGTCGTGGTACCAGGATTCGTGTGCACTATCCGCAAACAGAATTCCGCCAACCTTTGCAGGGTACTGGTCGGTGTAGGCTCGCGCCACGAAGCCACCAAACGAATGGGCAACCAATATCAAGTGTTTCCATTTGTTTTTGTCTACTACTGAATTCAATTCATCGGCGAGTTCTTTCACCGAACGAACGCGCGGCTTGGCAAAGCTGCTGGCACCGACACCGGCACGGTCATACATGCAAATCTGGTAACCATCGGCTTGATAATTGCGATAGATGTTCTTGAACGACTTGTATGCATCCAGGCCCATCCCCTCAATCAGTAACACCGTTTTATTGCCCTTGCCACTGCAGGAATAGGCCAGCTTGTTGCCATCGATTGTTACAAAGCTGTATCGGTGTTCGTCTTGTGCGTGTACGAGTGTCGACGCTGCTAAAACGGATAATACAAACAAGCGCTTCATGCTATTCCTTAAAAATGATTGATTCGAAAACAACAGACTCCTCATGGCGTCGGCTTCGCGCTTGCGTGGCGCCGTGTAAACCGCGCGAGCATGGCTGTCTTTGGCTTCAGCGCAACATCCACAATGGGCTCGGGCAGAACTGCCCCTTCTTCCAGGGCAAGGTCAAAATGCTGCACGATGTAAGCGGCAATCAGCGCCATTTCGATGGTGGCGAAATGCTGGCCTAGGCAGAAATGCGGCCCCGCTCCGAAGGGCATGTAAGCGCTGCGCGGTATTGATGCAGCATCGGGCATGAAGCGTTCGGGGCGAAATGTTTCGGGCTCGGCAAAGGATCGTGCATCGTGGTGCAAGTTCCAGATCGGCACCACCACCAAGGTTCCCTTTGAAACCGATGTCCCACCGATTACGACGTCACGAAGTGCGACGCGGGTAAACAACGCGGTGGAAGGCGAGTAGAGGCGCATGGCTTCTTTTATCGTCGCGTTCAAATAAGGCAGACGTGCGATGCTTTCCATTGACGATGTGCCAACGTTTGCGCTGTCCATTTCGTACCGCAACTTTTCCACGACATCCGGATGTGTCGCCATCAGGCCTATCCACCAAGTTAGTGCGGAAGAAGCGGTATCGAAACCCGCGCTGAAAAGTAGGATGCAGTTGTCGTGAATTTCCTGAGATGTCAGTGATGCGCTGCCAGTCGTCGGAGCGTCGTCACGGGCCGCCAGCAGCATGTCGAGCACATCGTTTTGTGTTCCGATGTCGTCGGGTTTGCTGGTTCGCGCCTTGATATGCGTGGCGATGAGGTCGCTGATGGTTTTGATGTGCTTCAGCTTGGCGGTACGACCGGGGTAAGGCAGCCAGTTGGGTGGGATAAAGGCCCAATACACTTCACGCATACTTTGTCGGGTGAGTGCACGAATGGCAGTTGAAACGCTGCTGGCCTCGGCTTGTGTTGTCGCGTGAGAAAAAAGCGTACGAAGAATGACGTCCATCGTGATTCGCGTGGTCAGGAAATCAACGTCAACAAATACAGTGCTTCCATGCTCGACTGGGAGTTCATCGCCGACACTCGCATCGATGGCAGCACGCATCAGCCCCATGTAGCCGACGATACGTTTGGGTGAAAAACCGGGGGTCAGTATTCGTCGCTGACGCTCCCAGTCCGGGCCTTCGGTCGTCAGGACATTCTTGCCTTGAAAGGACTCGAATATTTTGAGTAGGCGAGCTTCACGCGTGAAGTCTGACTGATGATCGACGAGAATCTGGCGCGCTGCTTCGGGGCTGAAGAAGTAGTAAATACGACGAAAGAGAATACTCAGTTTTGCCACGTCGCCAAAGCGGCTTTGGAAGCGGATGGCTGCGGCCAACGGGTCCCGTCGGATGTAGGTGAGTAGTGGAAGACCCAGTGGAGCTGTTCTGATCGGCGCACTATTGATGTTCGGATCAAAAGCCATTATTTAGCTCCTTTGGTAGGCAATTTTGACTGCTTCACTCTTGGGTTGATCGCCATGCCGTGCATGGCAAGATCAAATGCGGCGAGAAACCGCTTCGTTAGATCTGTGCTTGGGTCAACGAGCCAAGCGGCGACCGCACCGAAGAGCAGGTACTCAAAACTCCAAGCGATGTGCGCGGCCGTCTGTCGGGTGTCAACTTCACCAGATCGTTGGGCGACCTCAAACATCAGCGTGAGGATCTGTCGGCTACCGCTATCGGAGGTCTTTTCGTGAGATGTCTCATCACTGTAGCGAGCTTGGCTGGTCAAATATCTTAGATAGTGAGGCAGATAAGGTTTTCGAGCGGTATGCCAAGCGGCGGATTCGCGCAGCAGATAACGCATGCGTGCTTCGAAGGTCCTGCGCGCAACGAGGGCGGCGGCGCGTTCGGTCATGCCCGCGACGATGTCTTCGCGAAAGCGATGCGCGATCAGCGCTTCCTTGACGGGGAAGTAGTTGTAGAGCGTGGCTTTCGCCACGTCAGCTTCGTCAGCAATCTGTTCCATCGCAACCAATTCATATCCATGCTTCTCAAACAGACGAAACGCGGTGGCCGAGATGTGGTCTGCCGTTTGCGCTCGCTTGCGCTGCCGGCGACTGCCTTCTGAGGTAGGGGTGTTTTTCATCATCAATATAGGTATACGAGGTATGAAAGCATACGCCGTATAGTATATCGGAGGCAACTACTTAGACTAGGATTCTATCGGCCCTGCGCCAGTCGAATGAGCTTGGTGAGCAGGCGTTGCCACTTGAACTCATTGTCTGATTCCTCACCGGAGCGGAATGGGAATACAGACGAACCGTTGAGACAAGTCTAAGTCTGACCATTTCACTTCCACTGCTCCCTCAGCTCTTCTGGGTGCGGCGCGCGCCAAAGGTCTCCTCCAGCGCCTCAACGCAGGCGCTTCGCGCGGATCCGGCGCGTTCATCAACCGGGTTTGCCTACGGAGAGCGGGGTCATGGACAACAGCAACAGGTAGGAGATGTCCTCCGCTGCGCCGCGCCGATGTCCTACCCGTGCACCGGACAAACGCCGATAGGCGGCGATGAGGCGGATCGATGGGGTCACGGATCGATGGGGTCAGAGAGGAATGGCACTGACTTAAGCCCGTCATCCTCGCGAAGGCGGGGATCCAGCGCCTTTGGGAATCCGCAAAGTGCCGAAGGCGCTGGATTGACCAGCCAGACGGCTGTTGAAAAGCGCTTCTGCCTTCGCAGGAATGACGGAAAATGGGGATTTGTGCCCGCTTTTCGCTTAAGTCAGTGCCATTCAGGTCAGAGAGATTGATTTGTGACAGGTTTCCGCGGTTTAGCGTTCTCTCCGGGCTTCCAGATCGATAGGGCCCCACCCAAGTTCCGCAGTTCGCCGGGCCCAACGTCCGCTTTACGGCGACACGCGTTGCGAGGCCATGAACCTCCGAAACTGGCCGATAGCGGACTTTGGACGCTGGACCTTGGGCGGTCACTCAGACCACGATCTGACGATCGTCCAACGATTGCCAAATCGAGATGCCTGTTTGCTGTCGTCTATCTATGCTCAGGATTCGCGTTGCTGATTTGGATTCGCGGGGCTTTGGTGCACAAACGTTGGCTGGTTGCGCAGCTCATCGATCGTCTGCGAAGCGCAGTGGATAGCTTGGATTGCAGCGTCCGTTTATCTGCACTTTTGCAGTACGTTTCAGCGCGCGAGAAACTTCATCATGCCGGGTGGGTAGCGCGTTCCGCTGGCGGCGTCGGCTGGGAAAATCGCTTCGATGTTGGCCAGCTCTTCGGGCTTAAGTTCGATGTCGGCGGCAGCGATATTTTCGTCGAGGTATTGGCGTCGCTTGGTGCCTGGGATCGGCACGATGTCTTCGCCTTGAGCGAGCACCCAAGCGAGGGCGAGTTGCGCGGGTTTGATGCCCTTGGTGCTGGCCAGCTTGCTCACTGCATCGACGAGGGCCAGATTGCGTTCGAAATTTTCGCCCTGGAATCTGGGTTGCATGCGGCGGTAGTCGTCTTCGGCGAAGTCCTCGAATGTGCGGATCGCGCCGGTCAGGAAACCGCGCCCAAGCGGACTGTAGGCAACCAGCGAAATGCCGAGTTCGCGACAGACGCCGAGCACCTCGGTTTCCGGATCACGTGACCATAGCGAGTATTCGCTTTGCAGGGCGCTGATCGGATGCACGCCGTGCGCCTTGCGCAGGGTTGTTTCGCCAACTTCGGAAAGTCCGAGCCAGCGCACTTTGCCCGCCGTGACCAGGTCGGCCATCGCACCGACCGTGTCTTCGATGGGCACACGCGCGTCGACGCGATGCAGGTAATATAGATCAATCGTATCGACGCCGAGTCGACGCAGGCTCGCCTCGCAGGCTTCACGCACGCGTTTCGGGTTGCCATCGATCATGCGTTTGGCCGGCTCATCGGGATCGCGCACAAAGCCGAACTTGGTTGCCAGCACGACATCGTTGCGACGTCCGTGGATCGCCTTGCCGACCAATTCTTCATTGATATACGGGCCATACATATCGGCGGTATCGAGGAAGGTTAGGCCTTGATCGAGCGCGCGATGGATGGTCGCGATTGATTCGGCGTCATCGCGCGGACCATAGAACTCGCTCATGCCCATGCAGCCGAGGCCGATCGCGGAAACTTCGGGGCCATCGCGGCCGATCTTGCGCGTCTTCATCGATGTGTCTCCATGGGTCGGTGTCTTGATGGGTGCTGACCGCGAAGTTGCAGAAAGCACATTGTAAATATCACGCGCGGCGCAACGATCAACCGTGCGCGGCAAGAAAGTAGATGGTCAGGCCGAAGATGACGATCATCGTCACCGTTTCAAGCCAGTTGACGGTGCCGTCATCCTGGATTGCCTTCCACAGGATCAGCATCGAAGGAAATCCGAGCAGCATCACGCTGACCGTATCGAGATCAATCGGCAGTACACCACCGCTCGGCGTCAACGGGATGACACCGGTCTGGCTGAACACCGCGAGCAGGATCAGCGCGAACGGCATGACCACAAACGGCACCTGGGTGACCTGACCCGAAGCATTGGCCAATGCCACGTCGTACATCCCCTTGGCGTGTGCCGAGGCCATCATGACCAACGCGCCGGCAGAGGCGAACACACTCAATACGAGCGCGCCGACCATTTTCGGATAGCCGGCTTGATCGAGGTTGGTCACAAGTACATCGGCAAAACCACCAACCGCATGGCCGCCGAAAACACTCGCGACGATTCCGAGAACGGCGAATGTGGCAATCGCGCCGACGCTGGGTGGTTCTCCGGAAATCCGTGGCTGCTCGTCTGCAGGTTCATCGGATGTCATTTCGTCTCGGCTGAAGCGCTTGATCAGACGCGTCACCGCAACCACTTCGACCAGCAACAGCGCCGCGCCGAGCACATACAGATCCGTCGCGTTCAAGGCATTGCCCTGATGCACGCCCGCATCAAAGACATACATGAGCAACATGATCGTGCCGGTGGCGAAAAACACGCCGGCCGCGCAGGCATACAAATCGGTACTGAGCAGGACCAGCGGTTTCGGCATCGCGGCATTGCCGCGTGCATCGCGCGGCAACAATGCGCTGTAGATACCATACGCCGCCGCACTGACATGCAGGGTAACCACGGTGACGAGGAAGCCGACCCGCGGTGTCGCCGCCAGCACGAAGGCGAGCATCACCACTTCAGGAATATTGCTGGCCAGCCCGGCCATCGTACCGGCGACATACCGGTTCATGCGCAAGCGAACCGCGATGCCATCGACGGCGAGAATCATCAGTTCGCACGCGGCGAACACAACGAGCAGACCACCGAGTCCGAGCAGACTGGTATGCAACCACGCAGGTAACCCAGACGGATGGCCAGACACCATCACCGCGAGGATCATCACGCTGCCAACGGTCAGGGCAGACAACCAGATCTTGTTGCTTGAACCTCCTGCCGACATCCGCTTTCCTCCGATATGCGAGTGGACGCTGGCAACGCCAAGTCCAATCCAACAGTGTGTGGCGAGCTTCGCTTCAAGTACAGCCCACGCCTGCCAAACTGTGGCACGCTTGCGCCTTTCGCCACTTCCACGGAACTGCCGCATGGCCTCGACGTCCACCCCGCCGCCGGTCGCGGCAACCCTTGAAGGCGAGGCGGCGCTCGTACGTGCCGTTGGAGGC
>JBDSPX010000122.1:0-10512 GCA_039930065.1 Dokdonella sp. | reverse complement strand
AATTTGAGTTCGGAGGCGGGTTCGAATGCGTGATTGGATTCAGTCATCGTAGCCCCTCAGATGCTGCTCGCACGAACCGCCGGTTCAACACTGAAGGCGTCTGCGCGCTCGGCCAGCCACGGTTGGTCGGGTAGATCGCCTGATCCAGATTTCAGATAAGTGTCGCGAACAAATTCATAGCTGCACAGCGATTTGGCCAACAAGCTGACCGGGCGGCCCACATCGACCATCAATTGCTGGCCCACCTCGTTGAATCCATAAGTGCCATGAAAGAGCACAGCGACATCGTCGCGGGGTTCGAGGAAGACTTCACATGTCAGCAACGGCACACGTAGCTCCGCATAGCTGGTCACGTCACAATAAAAAATCTTGCCGAGCCCCAGGCCGCGGAACGGCTGGGCAATGACGATGCGATCGATGTAGACGAACTCGGGATAGCGCTCGCGAAACCAGAGGAAATTCGGGCTCGAATACTCCGCGTTCTCGCGCAATGCGATCAGGAATCCAGCGATGACGCCATCGACTTCGGCGACGCGAAAATACGAGGCATGCGCGAAAAACCAGCGCAGGCGCGTCGCATCCAGCGCCAGGATGCGGGGGCCGACGGCGTTGTTGAGGGCGAGCACAGAATCGAGCTCGTGCTCTCGCACGTCGCGAATAACTAAGGTCATGCGGTGTGGCGCTCCAGCGGGCGTTCAGCGATGCCGAATCATTCGGCACGAGACCCGGATTATCGCATGCTGCCGATCAACGATTCATTAAAAACGCGTCTTGAGCTGTGGCCTCGGTTTGCAAGTACTCACGCATCGCGTCGAATATCTTCGTGGTGTCAATGACTTCGGGCAGGTTGCGGCACCGCGCGACACGCCTATGATGACGTCATGCCGACGCCGAACTTCAACCATATCCGCCTGCTGCGCTATGCCAGCTTGTTTACTTACGCTTGCGTGGGCATCCCGTTGTTGCGCTATGACACCGTCGTCGCCGAAATGCTTGAGCGCGGTCGCCCCGAGTATTTCTACGATCTCTGGCTAGGGAGCTACCTCGCCTTCGGATTGGTGTTCTGGTTTTTGACCCATGATATGGGTGCACGCAACCCATCCGCTCTACGCCGCTTGGCCCAGGTTGCGTTGTTGCTGCTGCTCAACCTGCTCGCCATCGCGGTCGGTTGGCTCAGCCAAAGTGCCTTGTGCGCCTTGTTGCTCGTCGTGGTTTCGGTTGCCTTGCCGTGGATCCTCAATCTGCGAATCGGGGTTGCCTGGATGATTCTGCAGAATTTCTCGCTGCTACCGCTTTTTGCCAGTTGGCCTACCTATTCGCTGGCTCTGGCTGCCCTGCAAGCGATCATGTATCTAGGCATCTCGACGACGACTTTTGTCACCTCGTTGATCGCCAAACAACAAGCCGAGGCACGCGAGGATCAGCGGCGTCTGAACGCCGAATTGCGGGCGACGCGAGCATTGCTGGCAGAATCCAGCCGACTCGGTGAACGCATGCGCATATCGCGCGAGCTGCATGATCTGGTCGGGCATCATCTGACCGCGCTGAGCCTGAATCTCGAAGTTGCCAGCCATTTGGTCAGCGGACAGGCGCGCGAACATGTGCGCCAGGCGCAATCGGTGGCGCGCCTGTTGCTTACCGATGTTCGCGAAGTGGTCAGCCAATTGCGCGAAGATGACAGCATCGATCTGACCGTCGCCCTGCATTCGCTGACGGAAGGCGTGCCGGGGCTCGATATCCATCTTGATTTGCCGCCGCGCTTGATCGTAGACGATCCGCGTCGCGCACAACTGCTGGTGCGCTGCGCACAGGAGATCATCACAAATGCGGTACGACACGCCAACGCACGCAATCTGTGGTTGGCGTTCGAGCGCACAGCTGAGGGCAGATTGACCATTCATGCCCGCGACGATGGCCGCGGTGCACCTGAGGTTCGCCACGGCAACGGACTTACCGGTATGCGCGAACGACTCTCGCAGTTCGGCGGCCAACTCGATATTGTCACGGCCAAGGATCAAGGGTTCACCCTTGACGCATGGCTGCCACTGGAGGCAACACAATGATTTCCGTCTGCCTGGTCGATGACCAGACCCTTGTCCGCCAGGGCATACGTTCGCTGCTGGAATTGTCCGATTCGATTCGCGTCGTCGCCGAGGCGGCAGATGGCGCAGCCGCGGTCAAGCTGATTCCGGAAGTTGCCCCCGATGTTGTGCTCCTCGACATGCGCATGCCTGGCATGTCCGGGCTCGATGTGCTCAATGCGCTAGGGAGCGCTGGCACCTTGCCGCCAACAATCATCCTGACCACGTTTGACGATGAGCAGCTTGTCTTGTCCGGGTTGAAGGCCGGCGCGCGAGGCTATCTGCTGAAGGATGTCTCATTGGATCAGTTGGTCGACGCGGTCAAGGTAGTCGCCGCGGGCGGATCGCTGGTGGCGCCGATGGTCACACAGCGCCTGTTGTCCGGGTTGGAGCGGATGCACAACGACTTCACCAGTCTTGATCGCCCCGATCCGCTGACCGAGCGCGAAACCGAGATCCTGCGCCTGATGGCCGGCGGCTATAGCAACAAGGAAATCGCCAATTCGCTCGGTGTGGCCGAGGGCACGGTGAAGAATCATGTATCGAACATTCTCTCGAAGCTTGGCGTCCGCGACCGCACACGCGCGGTTCTCAAGGCGTTCGAGCTTGGCATCGTCTAGGCTCGGCGCGATCCTCGATATCGAAGCCGCCGTTTGGGTCGTAGCCATTCGGCCCAAGAGTCAAGTAACATGCCCGGTCTGTGCCATGCGGATCCGCCGTGATCCGTCCATGGGGGTAGCAACACGCCGGGCCTGGCGATCCATCGCGGCATAGCGAGAGGTCGGCCGAAAAGATGTGCCGGTGATCAATCAAAAGCTGGAGAGGTCCGGAATGACGCGTGTTCTCGAATTGCTGGTTTCACTGCTGATCGTCACTGTGTTGGTCGTCGCAGTCGGCGCGTTGTTGCCTGACCATGGGCATGTCGAGCGGACGGTCGAAGTGTCCAGTCCGGTGCGCCAGATTTTCGATGCGGCCAATACGCTGCGACGGTTTCCGGAATGGTCGCCCGAGCGCCGTCTCGATCCGCAACTGCACATGGCCTACGAAGGCGAGCGCAATGGCACCGGTGCGATCGTTACCTGGAACGGCAACGAAACGGTCGGTTCGGGCAAGCTGAAGATCGCGTCATCTGACGAAGACAGCCAAGTCAAGATGGACGTCGAGAACAATTTCGCCGGCAAGGACAAGACCTATACGATCACGCTGAATCCTTCGGAAAACGGCAAAACCACGAAGATCACGTGGGCCTATGACGTCGACTACGGCTGGGATCTCATGTGGCGTTATGCGGGCCTGTACATCCACGGCAAACCGGATGCGAATGTGCAGACCGCGTTGGGGAATTTTGCCAACATGCTCGCCTCTTTTCCAAACGTGGATTACAAGGATCAGGATATCAAGCCGGTAGAAGTGACCGGGGTTCCGGTGTTGTTCGTCTCGACCAAGGCTCCACGCACCCTTGACGAAGTCGAAGAAGCGACCAACAACGCGATCGCCGAGATCGAAGCGGTCATGAAGAAAGTCGGCCTCACTCAGGCCGGACCGGTGCGCACGGTCACCACCAATTGGGGTGACGAGAACTATGTGTTCGATGTGGCCATTCCGGTTAACGCAGCTGCGTTCACGGTGGATGGCAATTCCTACACGATTCCGGCGCCGGTCGTTTCCGAAACGGTTGATGAGATGGTCGATGAGGCGTCCAAGCCCGAGTTGAAGCTCGGTGATCTTGACGAAGATGGCCATCTTTTCGTCGAGGGCAAGGTGAAGGCGAAGGTCACCTACAGCGGCTTGGCCCTGGTCACCGAATACACCGGCAGCCCGGCTGCACTGCCGTTGCTGCGTCTGGAAGAAAAGGCATTCGCGGAAACCCACGGCTATCTTTACAGCGAGATGAATGGTGGACGCTTCTGGGATGAGGTCATTTCGACGGCCGAAACCCCGGCCAAGGCGGAACCCGTCGAAGGTGAAGCCGCTGCGGAAAGCGCACCCGAAGATCCAGCGTCCGGCGAAAAGACCTACAAGGTGTCTTTGCCTGTTGAGCCCTGAGCAAAGTACGCGCTGAAACTCTCAAGCGGGCGGGCCGAAGGGCTCGCCCGTTTTTCATTGCAAAGTTGCGGGTTTAAGCCAATTGGCTGTATTGCACACGCGTAATCGTGCAGCGACGCAACCCCCGCGGTGTCTCGACTTCAAACTCGTCATCCACTCGTCGCTTCAGGGCTGCGCGTGCGAATGGCGCGTCGATGCTTATCCAGTCAAGCGCGGCGTCCGTCTCGTCGGCGCCGACAATACGGTAGGTATGTTCGCTGCCGTCATCGTCTTCGATCGAAAACCACGCGCCGAAATAGATCGCTGTGGTGTCCGTGGGTAGTTCAACGGCCGGGCGCAGATCCGGAATCCGCTTGCTCAAATAGCGCACTCGCCGATCAATTTCGGCGAGTTGTTTCTTGCGATAGATATATTCGGCATTCTCGGAGCGATCACCCTCCGCCGCTGCGGCGGTAATCGCAGACACAACTTCGGGTCGACGTACCGTCCACAGATCATCCAGTTCGTGCTTGAGGTGATCGAGCCCCTCAACCGTGATCAATGGCGAGGAGATCGCTCCTGGAGGTCGCCAGCGGCCCATTGGATAATGTCTCAGCGTCCCTTGAAGATGCCGCCAAGGACGCCGCGCATAATCGAGCGGCTGATCTGTCCGCCAGCATTTCGGGCCGCTGATTTGGCCAGTGCTTCGAGCATGCCTTGACGACGTCCGCTGCCAAAGATCATGTCGCTGACCTTGCCCATCAAGCCATTCCCCGCGGGATTCGGAGTTGCTTTGGACGTTGGAGCTTGTGTTGAAGGCGTCGCCGAGGCCGTGGCTTCGGTTCGTGCCGCGAGCTTCTCGAAGGCCGATTCGCGATCGATCAAGGTGTCGTACTTGCCGGCCTGTGGCGAACGTGAGCGGATCGTTGTGCGCTCATCGTCGCTGATGGTGCCTATCCTGCAGCCAGGCGAAGCCATCAAGGTCTGCTGGACTGGCAATGGCACACCATGATCTTGCAAGGTGGTAACCAAGGCTTCGCCGACGCCGAGCTGGGTAATGACGGCGGCCACATCGACTTTCGGATTGGGCGGAAACGTTTCCGCTGCGGCACGAACGGCCTTCTGGTCGCGTGGCGTGAAAGCGCGCAGTGCGTGCTGGATCCGGTTGCCGAGCTGGCCCAGAACAACCTGTGGGACATCGTCCGGATTCTGCGAGCAGAAATAGACGCCGACTGCCTTTGAGCGGATCAGTCGAACCACTTGCTCGATGCGCTGGGTCAGCGCCGGCGGAGCGTCATCGAAAAGCAGGTGCGCTTCGTCAAAGAAAAATACGAGTTTGGGTTTGTCCAGATCGCCAGCCTCGGGCAGGTTCTCAAACAGCTCCGAGAGCATCCACAGCAGGAACGTCGAATACAGTTTGGGCTTGAGGATCAGCTGGTCCGCAGCGAGGATATTTATAATGCCGCGGCCGGACATGTCCTGGCGCATGAAGTCGGCCAAGTCCAAGGCCGGTTCGCCGAAGAAGTGATCGGCGCCGGATTGTTCCAGCGAGAGCAAGCCGCGTTGAATGGCGGCCAGTGAAGCCGGGCTGATCAATCCGTATTGCTTGGAAATGGTTTTCGCATTGTCTGATGCAAAGCTGAGCATCGCCCGCAGGTCCTTCAGATCAAGGATCAACAGGCCTTCATCGTCTGCCGCCTTGAAGACGACTTCAAGCACGCCTTGTTGGGTATCATTGAGCTCGAGCAGACGACCAAGCAAATGCGGACCCATTTCCGAAATCGTTGCGCGCACCGGATGTCCAAGCTTGCCGTAGATATCCCAGAACACAACCGGATTGGCGTTCGGCGTCCACTCGACACCTAGCGTATCAATGCGGGATTTCAGCTTGTCGCTCATGGTGCCAGCAGCCGCCAGGCCGGCCAGATCGCCTTTGACGTCGGCCAGGAAGACGGGAACACCGAGTTTCGAGAAACCTTCGGCGAGCACCATCAGGCTGACCGATTTGCCGGTGCCGGTGGCGCCGGCGATCAGGCCGTGGCGATTGGCATATTTCGCATGCAGCCAGACGTCCTGATCGCTCTTACCGACAAAAATATCGTTCACCCGTGCGCTCCTCGAAGGATTTGATCTTCGATTGTAGTCCAGCAAGTTGACGGGATGAGTCAACAATCGTCTGAGTCGATCGCTCGCTCGCTTGCGCGCGGACACGCATTCATATCGGGTATTGCATTGCCGCGAAGCTCGCTACTCGGGTACGGTGCATGTTTGACCAACCGGATAGATTGCCGATGTTCTCGATTTCGCGCCTCGCGCTTGCGCTTTGCATGACCGGCTTGACGGCTTGCGCCGGCGTTTCTCCCAGCCATCGATCAGTTGCTGGGAACAAGATTGACGAAAGCGCCGTGAACGCGCTGTTTGCGCAACTGGACAAAGACAGCGAGCAATTTGAGGCCGGGCTTGCGCTGGCCCGAACAGGAGACGTCGAGCGCGCTCAGGTGGAAATAAAATCAGCGCTGGATGACCTGCAGACCCAGGCTGTGCTCTGCGGGAAAGTCGCGGGGTGCGACCAGGCTCGTTTTTTCTCCGCCTATGATCGACTGCTTCGTCTGGGAGTCGATTCACCTGCCGTCGATGGAAGCGGCGACGCCGATGACAGTGCCGGAGACGCATCTTCGGAAGCCGGTGAAACGTCGCCGGTAATTGCCAGCCTGCCGGCGATGGAACGTACGATCACCCTGCTCAAAGGGAGAGAGCTGGCCGACATTCTGACCATCAACGATGCAGTCAAAGCCGGCATCGAACAGTGGCTCACCCAATATCGCCCGAACCTGATGACGACCTATGTGAACTACGAGTTCATGCGCTATCGGATGTGGCCGGAGTATCACAAGGCCGGGCTCCCCGAGGCGTTGTTGTTCGGCATGTTGGCCAAGGAGTCAAATGGTCGTGTCCACGCGGTATCACGCGCGGGCGCATCCGGGCCGTTGCAATTCATGTATTCGACTGGCTTGCGATTCGGGCTCAGCTCGGCGGACGGTTTCGACCAGCGCTTTGATCCCGGCATGTCGGCGCGGGCGAATGCGGCCTACATCAATGAGCAACTGGAAGTCTTCAACGGCAATCTTGAACTGGTCATCGCGGCCTACAACGGTGGCGAAGGGCGCATGCGTCGATTGGCAGAACGTGGTGGTTCGACGAGCTTCTGGGACCCGAAAATCTATTCGATCCTGCCCGACGAGACGCGTGAATATTTTCCGATGGTTCTCGCCGCTGCATGGTTGTTTCTGCATCCTGAGCGCTACAACCTGGAATTTCCGAAGCTCGATGGCCGCCCCGGGACGATCGAGTTGGTAGTTCCCGCGACTCTGACGGAGCTCAGTGTCTGTTTCGGTAACGAAGCTTCGCTGTACGACGGTTGGTTCCGCACTTTGCGTAACCTCAATCCGGCGCTCGACCCGCAAAAGATGCTTCCGATTGGAACGCGTCTTGAAGTACCCATGCCGCTGCAGACGGCCTATGTTGAAAAGTGTGCCGGCGGACAATGGGCTGAGCTTGCCAAGAGTCTGAATGCCGCGACCGTGGCGACGCGCCCTGCGCAGATTGCTTCAAGCGGATCCGGAGGATCCAGCAGCAGCTCTGTCCATTCTTATACGGTGCGTCGAGGCGACAGTCTCAACTCCATTGCGCGCAAAAGCCGCTGTGCGGACATGGGCGACATCGCAAAAGCGAACAGTCTTCGCTCGCCTCATTACGCGATCAGGGCGGGGCAGAAACTTCGCATCCCGGGCTGCAAGGGACGCTGATTCGTTAAACAAGAAAGCGCAGCCATGCTGCGCTTTCTTGTTCGCTCCCAGTCAGGCCGTTGGCTTGACTGTTGCCTGTGGAGAGTCAGGCGGCTTGCGGATGATTCGCCAGCAATTGCGACATTTCATTGGCAGGAACGGATTCCTTCAGTGTGCGCAAGGTGCGCATGACCAGCCGATGCAGTTCACGCTGATCCGCGTAAGGGGAGTCCTTGGTTTCGTGAAACGTGACGGTGAGCCAGAGCGCCAGACCGCGCAGACGAACCTGCAGACTGTCGGATTTCATGCGCTCGTAGCCGATCGAAGTGCCGCTGCCCCAAGGGGAATATTTTTCTTCGGGCGGCGTTGCATACAGATGCGGATATTCGCACTTGGCCGCATTGGAGAATTCGCGCATCGACAAAGCTGCAAGCTGGCGGCGCGAGTTCGCAGGCAGCTCGCCGAGAGCCTTTTCGATTTCCTTGAACTGGCGGCGTAGCTGCATGCCGCGAGTCAGAGCAATCAAGCGGGTGATGAGTTGCATTGGTGTTCCCCCTGGTATTCGTCAACCGCGCTTGTGACGCGGATTGTAATGTTGTGACAATTCTAGTCCCAAATCAGGGGGCAATGCTATGCCTGCGTCACAACTTTTTCGATCACCATCCAACTACTGATGCGAAGCCGGGAAAATTTGGGTCAGGCGATGCTGCCAATCGTTTGAGCAACGCGCACCGCCTGCTCTGCGGCCAGACTCGGACTGAGCTTCGGCCCGTTTGCTGGAAACAACAGGATCACCGTCGACCCCATGTTGAAGCGCCCCATCTCGGCACCGCGATCCAGTCGAATGCCCCGATCCCGATAATCCTTGCTGCGGATCCGCGAGGCATAGGGAGGGATTTCCAGATCACCCCATACTGTTGAGACGCTGGATACCAGCATCGCACCGACCAGAACCATGGCAAACGGGCCGTGTTCCCCTTCGAAGTGGCAACACAGCCGCTCGTTGCGCGCGAAAAGACGTGGAATCGATTCCACCGCCTTTGGCGCGACGCTGAATATCCGGCCTGGGATGTGCGCGGTCGATACCAGCGTGCCTGTCAGTGGCATGTGGACGCGATGATAGTCGCGCGGTGACAGGTAGACGGTGATGAACTGGCCATCTGCATAAGGCGCCGCGGCAGTGGCGTCTGCAAGCAACTCGGCGGTTGTGAACTCCTGGCCCTTGGCCTGAAAGATGCGTCCGGCGCGAATTTCACCCGACTGGCTGATATGTCCGTCAGCCGGACACACCAGGACATCAGGATTTACATCCATCGGTCGTGCGCCAGGCTTCAACGCGCGCGTGAAGAATGCGTTGAAATGCGAATAGGTCGAAATATCCGGTTCAGCCGCCTCGCTCATATCGACGTTGAAGCGTCGCGTGATCTGACGGATCAGGAAGTTTTTCCATGGTTTCCAGGTCCAGCGCGTGGCCTTGTAGACGATCCGCGAAAGCAATCGGTGGGGCAGGACGTATTGAAGAACGATCGAAGGCGACATCAGTTCGAGTCGACCAGTGAGATGATGTCGGCGACGATCGGATCGACTACGAACGGTGGGCGAAAAAGTCCGGCTCGTCGGCCTTGCGGATCGATGATGACCGCCGAGGCGCTGTGATCCATCGAATAGCCACCAGCAGCATCGTCAACCCGCGCATATATCAGGCCGAGGGCGCGGGTCAGACGCGTCAACTGCTCATCGGTACCGGTCGCGGCGACGAAATCCTTGTTGAAGAAAGCCACATAGCGTGAGAGTGGCTCGGCTGTGTCGCGCTCGGGATCGACTGAAACGAAGGCAAACTGGACTCTCTCGGTCTTGCCCGCAGCCGCCAATTTGCTCCAAACCGACTTGAACGCCGCCAGTGTGGTCGGGCAAACATCAGGGCAGTGGGTGAAGCCAAAGAATGCGATCGTCCAGTGACCACGCAGGTCGTTGGCCGAAAACGATTGGCCATCCGCACGCTGCAACTGGAAGTCGGGAATGAGCTGGCGGGCCGGATACATCACGGCTGTATTCGTCTGCGCGCTACTGCCCGAAGCCATCCAGCGTGAACCTGCCCAGAGACCGATCGCAACGGCGACTGCGGCGATGACAAACAGCGGTGTGGTGCCGACGCGGCCACGATTCGATTCGATTTTCATCCAGCAAGTATAGCGGCGACATCAGCTTCTTTTCCGCGGGCAACTGTCGCAGCGTTGCTTTGAGCCTGATTTGGAAGGGCAAGCCGCTTATACTCGCTGACCGTTTCCGATCTGCGCCGCCATGACTGCCGAACTTGCCACAATTATCGACTTCATTCGCTACGGCGCCAGCCGATTCTCTGCCGCCGGATTGACCTTTGGCCACAGCTACGACAATGCGCTGGACGAAGCGACGCATCTGGTCTTGCAGACATTGCATCTCCCGCATGATCTTTCGCCCGCTTATGGTCAGTCTCGACTTGTGGCTGATGAACGAGACACGTTGCTGGCCTTGTTCGAGAGGCGCGTTAAAGATCGCACGCCGGTCGCGTACCTTACTGGCAAGGCCTGGTTCGCCGGACTGGAATTCATTTCCGATCCGCGCGCGCTGGTGCCACGTTC